>JADFXS010000036.1:17913-18596 GCA_015233515.1 Deltaproteobacteria bacterium
GGCCACGGCCAAGTATTTTATATCATCCGGCAAGCCTTCTTCGGCCAGCCTTTTTTCAATATGCGGGAAGTACCGCCCGCCGCGTTTGAGCCACAAAAGAACTTGGACCGGGCTGTGGGTTACCAAGGTCAGTTCCATGTCCATACGTTCATAGACGTCCGTATACTGGAAAGGAAAAATCTCATCGCATAAAGTTACCCGGTTGGGAACCGGGTAATCGATGAACACGGGGGATGCCTCACCGATCGGCGCCGCCGGTGGGCTGACCGCATAGGATATTGATGGTGACGGGCTGAGGTCACGGGCCGGAAATAGGCCTAGGGCCAGCAACATGGAGACCAGGCCCAGGCCGATCAGGGTTAGCCGCCTAGTGGTGATCAGCATGACAAAACCTCCGAATTCGAAGCCCGGATACCTGACTTTCCTAAGGCAAGGCGATCTCCGGTACCGGACTATTATGGTTGAACATGCAAGCGAGCGCCTTCCCCATAGCTTGCTGCGGGGTTAGCGAGCAAAAAAACTCGAAAATTTTCGTTTCATACATGTCGAAGATTCCCGGCAACGAACCGCTGGGAATCTTCGATTTGCTTTCCCGAGGGTTGTCGACCGAAGTCGGTCGCTAAACTCAGCCTAAATCCACCATCAAATCGCGGATAGGGCGCGTAAATCCTAGGCGAAACGCG
>JADFXS010000405.1:0-2829 GCA_015233515.1 Deltaproteobacteria bacterium
CCGTCCCGATGATCCCGAAATCTCCGCGGCCGGTATGGTCTCCCTGTTGGTTCTCGACAAGTCCGCGAAGGATGCCGGTTAAATGTTCTTGCCGGCCCGAAACCGGGTTGATGGTCTGGACTGCGATGGTTTCCGTTCCGTGGATAACGGCCAGGTGCTGACCGGACAGGACTTCCGGCCTGGTGATGGTGTTGATCAGGGTGCTGTCGGCGTTGTCAAAGGTCACATATAGGCCGACCAGGTCGTCGATCCGGAAGGTATCAGCTGAATAGGCCGCGTCCAAAGTCCCGTGGACCGCGTATTTCCAGACTGTTCCGGCGGAGCGGTAAGAAACGTTGTCCAGGCTCAAATGAAACCCGAAGCCTAGTTCCCGCGGGCTTTCCCGCCCGGCGATGGCCAGCACGGCAAGATTCTCGCCGGACAAGGCATAGGGTGCTTCCAGATTAAGGACATGAGCTAAAGCCGTGATCGAATTGTCCATGTCTTCGGCCAGGCCGATGGGGCCTTCGCCCTGTCCGGCGGCTTGCCAGTAAGTTAAGGCGTCCATGATTCCGGACAGGTATTCCACCGCTTCGCGGGCGTCTATCGTAAACTCCTCTTTCCCCAATTCATCTTCTTGCCACTGCGTCACCCGGCAGACCATATGGACGATGCCCTGAGGCGCATAATTCAGATTGAAAAGGTCGCCGGGTTGCAGGCGGAAGACATTGCGGTTGGCCTTGAAGGAAACCGCGGCCGCCGGATAGGCTTCTTTCTTGAGCATCCGATCCGCCGTTTGGCCCACGCTGGCCACCGCCTGAAAATAGCTGAGGGAAATTTGCTTGGACACCTCGCGGGCCTGGAGGTCCATGTTGGCGGTGTCCTGAAGGTTGTAAGTCGAATTCGTATAGTCAATAGGATTGGTATAGTAGATCCAGCCGATAAAGCCGTCCGGAACCGTCCCGGCAAAGGCCGATGTTCCACAATTGATGACCGTTGACGCCGTAGGAAGATGGATCGAAGCCATTGGATAAAGTGTGCCGGTCAAGCCGGTCGCCGTTGGGTTCGTTCCGGCCGCCGGGTCTCCGCCACCAACCCAGCCACCATCAACCGTGCCCATCCAGAGATTGCCCGCGTCAATATCCACGGCGAACTTATAAGTGCCTATCCCTCCATACTGGCCTTGGACTATGCACTGGCCATTATGTTTGATCGGACCTGAAACCCAGTCAGTTCCGCCGGGGACGGGCACCCATTCTCCCTGCGCTCCGTACCCCCAGCTATGCTCGTCTGAACCCACATAATCATTGAGGTTGGCCAGTACTGTTCCTAGGCCGCAAAAAAAACCGTCATATCCGAAATAGGCCAGATGACACGTGATCTCGAAATACCATTTGCCGCTGGACTTGCCTTTGTTGGCCCGGGCCGCCGCCCAAGCCGGCGGTCCGCCGACAATGGAAATCCGCGTCACGGTCAGATTATCCGGCGAAATGTTCAAGCCCAGGCTATGCCCGGCGATGGTCTGGTCCCAGGTCGTTTGATCGTTGACGGTCCCGCTTTCCGAGCGTAGCGGATAAGTGATCTTGATTTCATTGGTCGTGGAGAGCCATGATTTTCGTTCGATGGTCGGCTCTTCGGTGATCATGGTTTCGTCGACCTGGGGGAGAGCAGTCGGCTCCGCGCCCCGCCGCATGACCAGGAGCGAAAATTGTCCCGAGAAGTCGTAGCGCAGCATACCGTCGATATGAGTCAAGATATCCGTCAGATAATCTTGGGCGGTCCGGAAGGAATCGAACAGGACCGAAATGCCTAAGCCTTCGTCGGACAAGGTCGCGGCCGCCGCCAGGAAAGCGGTCAGGTCCATCAGGCCGACCGGTAGGCCTAACTGCTTATGCAGGACATGGTAAACGGCATGAGCCGGGTTGTAGTCGTATCGGCCGATGGCGCTATTGGGAAACTCGGTAATGGCTGGGGCTTTGCGGACTACGAAACGCAGAGACGGGACGCGGTCGATATTGCCCAGCAGACAGTCATCCATGACCGCATAGCAAGTATGATGATAGGCGATATCGTTGGGGAGAAGGGTATCCGCGTTTTGGTTATTCGTCCCGAAGTAGAATCGGCAGGCGCCCATGTCGGTCAGAGTGATGCTGCTTCCGCCGCCGTTGGACGGACGTGAAGCTCGACCGGAAAAAACACATTTATCCTCGTTCCAGATGGTCAATAGATCGTCGATCGGTCCCTGGCAGACGGCTACCGCCCAGGATTTGTAATAGTTGTATTCCGACCGCGAAGACCCGACCGTCGACTTGGTACCGCCCTTGCCGCCGCCTTTCTTGCCGCCGCGCCCCGTGGGGACCTGGATCGCCCGGGTGGGAGCTTCCCAGATGATGTTGCCGGAAATCTGGCTGGTGCCCAAGAGGTCGGGGATTGCGCCGCCTTCCGTGGCCGTGTTGGTGGCGCAAGTTTGTGGCGTACCATTGCTGACCGCCGTGGAGACGTCGAACAGAGCCACACCCAGGCCGGCGCCTAAGGACGCACCCAGATAAGCTCCGGCCGGTCCACCCATGAACCAGCCGATCGCGCCGCCGACTATGCCGCCTAACAGTCCGCCGGCCATTACTCTGCCTCCACGATTCTAAAAGCTTTTCGCCTACGGCTGCTCCAGGCCGCGTCATTCCAGGGTATGGCAATAAGCCTGGTCCCGAAGACGGCGTGGTAAAGCAGATCGTCGCAAATAACGCCGCAGTGGCTCATGGTCCGGCCGAACTGGAATAGATGGATATCGCCGTCCATCGGCTTGGATGTAGGCGTTTCCTCGGCCCGCACCTGGGCCATGATACCCTTAAG
>JADFXS010000405.1:2965-3280 GCA_015233515.1 Deltaproteobacteria bacterium
CGCACATATGGCGGAACTGGGTCCCGACCCAGGATTCCGCTTCACCCTTGAGGCGCCGTAAAGCCGCCGGATCAGTGAAGTATGGCCTGCTCATTTCTTGCCCCCTCCACTACCGGTTCGGGTGGTAGACGGCAGATAGGTGACCGGGTTGACCGGCGGGATAAAGGGAAAGCCGCCGAAGTTGGCTTGATTTCCTCTCATTTTGTTGGTGCAGTCATACAGAGTCCGGGCGCACCCGGCAAAGGCGGTGACGACCTGACCTGTATCGAGACCGGATAGAGGATAGCGAAGTCGGATATTATCGCCCACATGGCC
>JADFXS010000406.1 GCA_015233515.1 Deltaproteobacteria bacterium
ACAGCTCACACCGGAACACCGAAAGCTGGATATGATCTCCGAATCCGTGCAGGGCTTTGAAAAATCGGCTCGTAGCTACTACTTTGACAGAAGGACATCGGTTGGCCTCTGATTATTTTCTTGACGGTTTTTTGAATGAGCAAAAATTCAGGGATGAATTGCGTCGAGTCTTTAATGTCAAGGAAGTAAAAAAGGATAAAACTTACTATTTTAGCCCGGAGGACTGGTGGATGATATATGGCGGCATATTCAAATATGATCCCAATTCCTTGGTCCATGGTTTGATGTTTGCCAAGGAGCAGATCAAAATACCGCGATTTTTAACCGCCCATTTAGAGGCTTTTGGAGCTGCGCGAGTTGGGCGTTCCGGGGTCAAGTTCGACCGTCTGGGCAAAACCACTTCCGGGCAGCCGATCTTTGCCGTAGATGAAGAAATTGCTAGGGAAATTAAGGCCACCTTCATTTTAGACCTTGCTCTACTTCGCTCCATGGGTTGGTCTGACAACGACCAAGAGAAAGGCCTCACCCTTCTTCAAAAAAAACTGATTTTCAACTTGGCCTTATGGAAGATTAACCGCTTGCTCTGCCAACCATTCCGATTCCGTTCCGGTTGCTATTTAGAGTGTATAGCCGTTACCAGCAATCCCGAAATACAAGATGTTAATTTAATGGATAAAAACTTCGGGATTAATATCAAAAATTCCATCAAAGAGTGTCAATTTGGTCCGAAACAGGTAACTACTGTTTATTATCCCGCCGCCAAGCTTTTTAAAGTGGGAACGGATGAACCAAAAAGCGATGATGAATCTGAAGCCAATAGTGATGACGAAACTGATCGGAACGAGTAAGGTGAAAGGATCAAACCATGCCTCTAATCTTGGAGCAAGGTTTTCTTCAAGGGTGCTTCCATGCCACGAGATGGAATCAGAGTCCCTTTGAAGACCCTTTTGGCGAATGGCCGCCGTCACCATGGCGATTACTGCGCGCTTTGACTGCTCGATGGCACCAGTATTTAAGAGAACATCATCGTGGCACCGGTGAGATTAGCAGTGTTGATGAAAATTTGTTTTTCAATCTGCTGGCTAAACTTGCGGCCGAGCAACCCTCTTACCATCTCCCGGAAGCCGTTTGGCGAGGACGTCCCATTAAACAGTACCAACCCACCGCTTTAGATTGGACGGACAGAAACAAGGCTGCTCCCGCAGTCAGAAAATCTTCCACCACCTTAATTGAAGATCATTTTTGGATAATGGACTCTGAACAGTCTATTTACTGGTTCTGGGATTGGGATGACGTATCTTTGGAATCGGAAGAAATCACGTTGCTGGATGCATTATTGGAGCGTATTCTTTATTTTGGTCGAGCGGAAAGCGCTTGCCGATTCAAGCGTATCATTTCACCCTTGGAAGGGATCAAACCCAATTGCCATCTGTCCGACCGTTTGACCAGTTCAGGCCGGCCAGTCCTTGTGGTCAGACCCGACCCCGACCAGATCAAGGAAGCGCTAACAGCGGTTTCTAAATACACGGATGATAAGCTCCTGGAAGCCCGCGATTTGCCGCCAGGTACTGCCTGGTATTATGCCCATATTCCTCCAATCTCCAAAGCAAGGCCTGTGACGAGCCATCCTAAAAATTTAACCGGTGAGCAGCCGAGATATTTCGTCCAATTTGCCGTTGGCGGTCGAGTCTTTCCCCCTTCCGGTTCATGGATAAGATTGGCCAGCCGGTTTCGCGGGCGTGTTATCAAAAATCTTTGTAGACTTCATTTGAAAGATAATAAGGCCCACTATGGATTATTGGATTCCGCCGGTCGGGAAGAAATAAGTTTAATTTCCGGCAAGGATGCTTATGGGCGCCGATTGGAAGGACACCCCCATGCTTATTTTGCCTTTTGGCCTGATGAAGACTATCTGCCGACGCGGCTTATCGTCTGGCGGAGGTTTCACCCTTTCAAACAGGAGGAAATACACGCAATATTTCAAGCAGCCGCTTCCCCGCTAAGGCTTGAAGGGAGCTCGGCGGACTGGTCGATAGCCATGGTCCCCTTGCCATGGTCCGTGCCGATACCCAATAAAATGGTTATCCCAACCAGATATTGGAGAAGTGTCACTCCATTTGTTCCGCCTATTGCTCGCCATCGGTTCAGAAAAAATGGCCGCGCGCGGCCTGGCGAAAACATAGAGCATTCCTTATCACGCCTTCTAATATCAGCCGGTTATCCAGTTCCAAGCCGCATAAATATAGAAACGACAGAATGGACAAAACTTCATTTAACCAGGCGTAAGCACATGCCTGGAACAGACCCTATACCAGCGCCGGTAGGCCTTGGGTCTTTTCTTGATCTGGAATTCGATCAACCCGTAGCCGGCCCCTTGGCGCTTGGGGAATCTTGCCATTTCGGCTTGGGTTTGTTCATGAACAACGATTCTTAACCAAGGTATTTTGAACATGGAAGCAGTCTCCGGGTTGCCCGATCTCCCCGACTACCTGCCGGCGCGGATGCTCAACGAGTATGCTTATTGCCCGCGCTTGGCTTATTTGGAGTGGGTCCAGGGGGAGTTCGCCCATAATGTTTTCACGGAGGACGGGCGTTTTCAGCATCGCAACGTGGACGACAAGGACCAAGGACTGCCCGAGCCCATCGATGAGGCCTCTCCCCGGATCGCCAGGTCTGTGACCTTGTCCTCCACGGCCTCCGGGCTGATCGCCAAAATCGACCTGGTGGAATGCTCCGGAACCATGGCGATTCCCGTGGATTACAAACGCGGAAAAAAACCGGACCTCCCCGAAGGCGCTTGGGAACCGGACCGGGTCCAACTCTGCGCTCAAGGGCTCCTTCTCAGGGAAAACGGCTTTCAATGCCTCCACGGTATAATCTATTACGCCGGCTCCAAAGACCGGGTGGAAGTGCCTTTTGATGAACCCCTCTTGAAGCGAACCAGGGAGATAGCCGCGGATTTACGCCTGCGGGCCCGATCCGGCCATATTCCGCCGCCGTTAATGAACAGCCCCAAATGTGACGGTTGTTCCCTGGTGGGCATTTGCCTTCCTGACGAAACCACTATCTTGGCCGACTCGACAACGGATGAAAAAGCAGCCGAACCCCGCCGACTTATCCCGGCCAGGGACGACGCCCTGCCGGTCTACGTGCAGACCCAAGGCGCGTACGTCGGCAAAAGCGGCGACGCTCTGGTTATCAAAATCAACGGCCAAACCGCCGACCAAGCCAAGCTCTACGAGACATCCCAACTCAACCTGTTGGGACATGTTCAGATTT
>JADFXS010000407.1 GCA_015233515.1 Deltaproteobacteria bacterium
TATTCCGGCCGGCCTTGGCCAAGGTCTCGGTTCCCTGCAGTATCTGTGTTTCGGTCAGGCGCTTGTTGATCAAGTCTCGTAGACGTTGTGATCCGGCTTCCGGGGCGATGGCCGCGCCTTTGAGGCGACCCCGGGCTAAATCTTGGATCATTCCCGTGGTCAAGGCTTCGGCCCGGAGGGAAGAAACCGTCACCTCCCGTCCTTGGGCCAACAAATCCCGGATGAGAAGTTCTATTTCCGGATGGTCGGCGACACTCGGACCCACCAACCCGATGCGTTCACCCGGCTTTTGCGCCGCGCCCAAGGTTTCCAAAATAATATCACGAGGCTGATATCGAGGTGGACGATATACAAAGCCGGCCAGACAAAACCGGCAACCATGAGGGCAGCCACGGCCGATTTCCACCAGACGGGTATCGGCGAATTCGGTGCTTGGAGTGAGAACTTGAGTAGTCAGCGCCGGTCTGGGCAAATCCGAGGCTCTGGCCGGCCGGACCTTGGCCGGGATTTGGTGGTGAGTCGGTTGGAATGAGGCGAGGCGGCCCTTGGGGTCAAAGGCCGCCTCGTACCAAGCCGGGGCATAAGCCCCGGGCACATTCCGAGCCAGGTGCAACAAACGCTCTTTTTTGGGGAGGGATTCGAGGCGCACGTCGCACCAAGCCCGAATCAAGGGGGCGGCAATGGCCTCGCCATCACCGATCAACACCAGATCCAGGAATTCCGCCAGGGGTTCCGGATTACTCCTCATGGCCACGCCGCCAGCGAGGATCAACGGATCGGTTTCCGATCTTTGATCCCGGCGCCGACCCAGGCGGGACAGGGTCAACATTTTTAAAACATTAGGATAATCGTTTTCAAAGGACAAACTGAAGGCAATCAGCTCAAATTCGCCTACCGGTCTTTGATTTTCCAGGGACAATAGCGGGGTCCCGGTCCGAATATATTCCCGTGTCAATTCCGGATCAGGGAGGAAAACCCGTCCGCAGACGACATCCGGAAAAATATTGAACAGGCGATACATGGACTGAAACCCCAGATTGCTCATCCCGGCATGATAGGTATTGGGAAAGACCAAGGCCATCGGCACTTTGCCGCCCCAATCCTTGACTACGGCTCCGGATTCCATCGCCAATAAATGACGGTAGGCATTGACCACACTCCAGGTCATATCCGGCTCTCAGTTCCGTAGTCATTCTCTTTTGAGTATCTGTTCGTTCAGTCGGCTTTCAGTCTCATAAAGGTCGGCCGTTCCAACTCCTCATCATCAAAAGGAAAACTTTCATACTTGGAATATCCGGGTTTTTCATAGCTGGCCAGATTGCCTCGCGCGGCGGGAGCGGCAGGGCGACGAACGGCCGGCTGGTCGAAATGATCGGCATTCCGCAGGACATCATCCAGAGAAGCGACATGAATCCGCTTTTCCGAGGGCACTCCTTGTTTGGCGGCGACCGGCGCGATCATCTTCTGGTCCTTGACACCTAAACCCGTGGCGATGACCGTGACGCGCAGTTGGTCATCCAGGCTGTTGTCCCAAGCTACGCCGGGGATGACGATGGCTTCGGGGTGGGCTTCCTTCTGAATCAAGCTACAAGCATCGTTGAATTCTTCCAAGGTAATGCCGTACTCGGAAGTGGAAACGTTGATCAGAATACCCTGAGCGCCCTGAATGGAAATATCATCCAGAAGCGGGCTGCTGAAAGCCTGCTGCGCCGCGATGATCGCCCGGTCCTGTCCGGAAGCCTGACCGGTGCCCATCAAAGCTTGGCCGCGGTAGGACATGACTCGTTTGGCGTCCTGGAAATCCACGCTTACAAAGCCCGGCAGCAGGATAATGTCCGAAATACCCTTGACGGCCTTGAGCAGGACATCGTCGGAGAGCTTGAAAGCGTCTTTTAGCAGAGCCCCTCTTTGCGCCACGGTCATCAGCCGATCATTGGGAATGATAATTATGGTATCCGCGGCTTCCTTGAGGCGCTCTACCCCGGCCAAGGCCTGTCGCATTTTGAGGTTGCCTTCAAAATTAAACGGTTTGGTGACCACCGCCACGGTCAAGGGCGGGTCTTTGAGTTCCTTGAGACACTCGGCGATCACCGGAGCGGCGCCGGTCCCGGTGCCGCCGCCCATGCCCGCGGTGATGAAAACCATGTCGCTGTCGCCCAGAATCTTCTGTATCTCTTCCCGGGCTTCCTCGGCCGCGGCCCGACCTTTTTCCGGATCGGCCCCACAGCCTAATCCTCTGGTTAATTGGGCCCCCATCAATATTTTGGTCCCGGCCAATGACCGCTCCAAATCCTTGCTATCCGTGTTGGCGGCGATAAAGCCCACACCTTCAAGGCCGGAATTGATCATATTGTTGACCGCGTTTTTTCCGGCTCCTCCGATACCTATGACTTTAATGCGCGTCACCGGTTTAGGTTCCACAAATTCGAATTCCATAATTGAACCCCTCCCTGTTCTAATGCACTATATAACCTGTTTGAACCAATCCTTCATCCGTTTTACGACTCGATTGAAAACATTTTTCTGACGGATACGGAACAGTTTTTCCGACGGCCCATCCGAGCCATATTCCCGTTTGACCCCATACAGGACTAGGCCCACGGCCGTGGCATACATCGGATTATTGACCACATCGACCAGCCCGCTGACGTGAATGGGATATCCACGCCGGACCGGCATATTAAAGACTTGCTCGGCGACTTCCGGCACACCCTCCAACAAAGCCGCGCCGCCGGTCACCACAACCCCGGAGGTGACCTGATCGTCAAAACCGGACCTGATCATCTCCCGATTGATCAAGGTCATGATCTCTTCCACTCGAGGTTGAAGGATTTCTCCCAAAACTTGACGGGATAAGCTCCGAGCCTTCCGCCCACCCACGCTTTCCACTTCGATGGCGTCGTCCTTATTGATCATCGTCGATAGACAACAGCCATATTTCTTTTTAATATCTTCGGCATAGTTCATCGGTGTTCGCAAACCGATGGCGATGTCGTTAGTCAGGTTGATGCCGCCCAAAGCCAAAACCGCGGTATGTTTGATGCTGTTTTGAGAAAAAATCGCCAGATCGGTAGTCCCGCCGCCAAAGTCGATCAAGGCCACGCCCAGATCTTTTTCTTCAGCGGTCAAAACAGCTTCCGAAGAAGCCAGGCTTTCCAAAACAATGTCGCAGACGTCCAGGCCGGCAGAATTACAGCAACGCACAATATTTTGAACAGAAGTCACCGCTCCGGTCACAATGTGGACCTTTGCTTCCAAGCGCACTC
>JADFXS010000408.1:0-464 GCA_015233515.1 Deltaproteobacteria bacterium
TCATCCATTTGCTCAATACTCTGGAAGACGGCGCCGACGGCGTTTACGTGGCCGGCTGCATGGAAGGTGATTGTCACTTTTTAACCGGTAATATTAAAACAAGAAGAAAAGTCGAATATGTCCAAAGAATCCTGGAAACCCTTGGCGTGGAAAAAGAACGGGTGGCCATGTACAATTTGTCGGCGGCCCAGGGTCCGCGGTTCGTGGAAATAGCCAAGGAATTCACCGCCAAGATCACCGAGCTGGGTCCCAGCCCTTTCGCCAAACCACAAGCGGCCGCAGCCTAGCTTATAGAGGTAGAATATGATCGTAGCAGAGAGAAAACCTATTCCCGAAATATTAGAAATGGTCAAGGATTACCGGAAGATCCTTCTGGTGGGCTGCAAGGGGTGCGTGACCGTCTGCAACGCCGGCGGTCGTAAGGAAGTGGGCATCCTGGCTTCCGTTATCCGCCTGGCGAGAAG
>JADFXS010000408.1:571-3259 GCA_015233515.1 Deltaproteobacteria bacterium
TCCTGTCCATGGCCTGTAGTATCGGCCCCCAGTTTATCGCCAAACGCTTTCCGGACTACATGGTGTATCCCGCCCTTAACACTAATTTCCTGGGCGGAGCATTGACTCATGGCATCTGGGCGGAATTCTGCCAAGCCTGCGGCAACTGCAAGATTCACTTGTTTGGCGGTCTCTGCCCCGTGGCGCGCTGCTCCAAGAGCCTGTTCAACGGCCCTTGCGGCGGTTCCAGCGGAGGAAAATGCGAAGTCAGCAAGGACATCGATTGTGTCTGGCATTTGATCGTGGAAAAACTCATGGGCCAGAACAAACTGGACCAATTGACCCAGATCAGGCCTATAAAAGACTGGGCCAGCAGTCGTGACGGCGGGCCGCGAAAAATCGTCAGGGAGGACCTCAAGCTATGAAGTCGGGTAGCAATCTGGAAAAAGTATTAACCGCCGGTCATTTTGCGGTTACCGGTGAATGTGGGCCGCCCCGCAGCTCTGACGTCAGTGTCGTTCGCCATAAAGCGCAATTTCTGAAAGGAAATGTGGATTCGGTCAATGTGACCGACAACCAGACCAGCGTGGTTCGGATGTCTTCCTTGGCGGCCAGCCTGATCCTGCAACAGGAAGGCGTGGAACCCAACATGCAGATGGTCTGTCGGGACCGGAACCGCATCGCTATTCAGTCCGATATTTTGGGCGCCTGTGCGCTCGGCATAAAAAACCTGTTATGCCTTTCCGGCGACCACCAGAAATTCGGCGACCACCCCTCCTCAAAAAATGTCTATGACCTGGATTCCCTTCAGCTCATCCAGACGGTCAAGCAGATGAGGGATGAACGTAAACTTCTCTCCGGCCAGGAAATGCCGGCCGGCTCCGAGCCTCGTCTCTTTATCGGCGCCGCGGCCAATCCTTTCGCCGATCCCTTTGATTTCCGGGTCCACCGTCTGGCGAAAAAAGCGGCGGCCGGCGTTGACTTTGTTCAAACTCAATGCATTTACAACATGCCCAAGTTCCGCGAATTCATAAAGCGAGCCGTGGACCTGGGAGTTCACGAAAAAACGTATATCATGGCCGGCATCACCCCGATGAAATCCTTTGCCATGGCCCGGTATATGAAAAATTTCGTTCCGGGCATGGATGTGCCCGATGATGTCATCGAGCGCATGAAAGGGACCAAAAAAGAACTTCAAGCCGCCGAAGGCATTAAAATCGCCGTGGAGCAGATTCAGGAAATGAAGGAAATGAAGGGTGTGGCCGGCGTGCACCTGATGTTGATCGAATGGGAAGAACGCGTCCCGGAAATTACTAAAGCCGCCGGCCTGCTACCCAGGCCGGTAGTCTAGCTTATTTGGTTTCCGGACATGTGGCCGCGCCGTCGAACCGGATCCGTTTTCCTGTTCCCCGGGTCGGACATGCGGACGCCGGAAACAGCCGCCGAAAGCGAATTTATTGCCGAAACTACTTGTTAATCGTCACTTCAGCCGGATCATTCATCGATCCGGCTGAAATATTTTATGGAGAAATCTATGCGACGTGCTCACAGTGAAGTGACTGATCCCCAGGAAATAGCCAAAATTCTGGATTCCACCAATATCGGCTGTTTAGCGACCATCGATAATAATGGATACCCGTATATCACGCCGGTGAACTTCGTGTATTACCAGGGCCGGATTTATTTCCACTGCGCCCTGACCGGCGAAAAACTCGATAACATAAAAAGTTGCCCGAAAGTCTGCTTTGAAGTGGATGTGCCTCTGGCTTATCTGGAAGTGGCCTTCAATGACCAGAAAAGCCCCTGCGCGACGCATCAGTTATTTCATTGCGTGATCATCAGGGGAACGGCGGCGGTGGTGGAAGCGCCTGATCTCAAGGCCGCGGCGCTGAACGCTCTGGTGGCCAAGCATGAAAAGCACGACAATTTCAAGCCGGTGACCCCGGAAACGCCGGAATTCAAAGCCTGCCATGTGGTTGAAGTTACGCCGGAGAACATGACCGCGAAAAGCGACCTGCTGCAAAACCGATCGGAAGATCGTCGCCGCTTAATGGCGGAAAAACTGGTTCAGCGCGGCCATGCCCATGACTTGATCGCCGTCAAGGCCATGGGGTTTGATCCCCAGAATATGTAGAAATGTTCCAAACAAAGTTTTAGCGATTCTGTCCCGCTAGAGCTGACTGATTTTCAGCGCGGGTCAAAATCGCTAAAAATTCTGGAGATATATAGCGGAATAAGTTCTTCAGCCTCAACAAAATTAGAGCCGCCTGGTCCGAAAATTTTCAATCGATACGGGTTGATGGTCACCACCGGCACGGGGGATGTTTTGACTACCTGCTCGGCCACACTGCCAAAAAATATACGGTCAAGACCTTTCCGACCATGGGTGCCCATGACAATAATGTCAATGTCGGTTTCTTTGGCGTACTCCAAAATGACTTCCGACGGCTCACCGCGCAGAAGTTTAATCAGGACACTTCGTCCTTTGAAAACGTCATCGATGAATTTTTTCATGGCGGCATGCCCGCCTTTGGAAATTTCCTCCTCAAAAACGTGGATGCTGGAAGCCGGGACCAGAAGATCCCGATAGAAGTTCAGGGATCGGGCGACAAACAACACATGGATTTCCGCGCCAAGCTGCTCGGCCAGGTCAATGACATAAGGAGCGATGATGGTGGAAATTTCGGACAAATCCGCGGGAAAAAGGAC
>JADFXS010000409.1:0-2740 GCA_015233515.1 Deltaproteobacteria bacterium
ACTTCGCGTTTCGCCTAGGATTTACGCGCCCTATCCGCGATTTGATGGTGGATTCTGGTCGATTGAGGGATTGGTAATTATTGCTTATTTGCTTTATGAGAGAGGATTCATGAATGCCGCTATCGGCAATCATCCAGCCTGGCGGCTGTTCGGGTTGGACAGTTCAACGATCCTCGAACGAATGCACTTGCTGGGAGATGATTATGGACTGATATTTCAGCATGCCGGATCTGTAGTGTCTATCCATTGGCAAATACAATCTAGGGCGGACCTCATTGGCTTATTGGCTCATCGTGTGGCCGGGAGTGGTCCTTTCCTAGGGTGAAATGTTCTTATTACCTAATTGATCGCGATGATCCAAGGCATCATGGGTGTAACCTCGGCATTTTGTATTTCTATGGCCGGGGCAAGCCTTGATGATTTCCGCCAAACCATTCCATTCGAGAGTATCCAAACATGTTAAAGATCCCTCGTAGCTTGCTGAGGGGAGTTTCAACCATATAACTTATTGTTGCATGGCATACGCTCAGGACCGTGGATTACCTGGCCAGCTGCCAAAGCAGTCCGACTCCTCCGCTCAGGCCGACAAGAGCATGCATGGATATTTTCAATCGTAGCAGCGCGAACAACGCCGCCGCGGCCACGAGCAGCGCGAAATAGTCCACCTTGCCCGCGGGAAAAAACGTGTTCCAGGCAAAAAATACGCCGAGCTTGAGCACGACGCCCACAACCGCCGCTGAAATGCCCGTGAGTGCGGCTTCGAATTTTTTATTTGACGTGATCGCCTCAATATAGGGCGCGCCGGCGAATATGAACATGAAACTCGGCAGAAAGGTCGCGAAGGTAGTGAGCAAACCGCCCAGTATTCCGGCTGTTAACGGGCTGAGCGAGCCCGGTATGTTCCAGGCGGCGAAAAAGCCGACGAATTGGGTGACCATGATCAAAGGCCCGGGAGTTGTTTCGGCCAAGCCCAACCCCAGCAGCATGTGCTGCTCCGTAAGCCAGCCTAACTGGACCGCGTTCTCGGCGATATAGGCCAGAACCGCATATGCGCCTCCGAAGGTTACGAAGGCCGCTTTGGTGAAAAAGATCGATACCAGGGACAGGGTGTCCGATAACCCGCGCCAGGCCAAAATGGGCAGCACGACGGCCCCCCAAATTCCGGCGAAAACCAACACCATTTTTCCGACATGGAAAATTGATGGAAGCTTGGGTGCGACCTTGGGCTCCTCCAAGGCGCACTCCTTGGAGCCGGCGTTTCTATAGCAGAAAATCTCGGGACGGAATCGCGCCAGGAGCGTGCCGGTGATGCCGGCCAGGCAGACGATAACGGGAAAAGAAACGTTGAAAAACTGCCCCAGGAGGAACGCGATTCCGGCAAATATGTATAACGCCGAGTGTTTTAGAGATTTTTTGGAGAGTCTGAAGAGGGCCTCGATGACAATCGCCACCACGGCGGCGGAAATCCCATGAAAAATTCCTGATACCGCCGGAACCCGTCCTTGCGCGGCGGCCAGCCACGACAAGAAGAGCATCAGAATCATGGCCGGGAACAGAAAACAGAGCCCGGCTATCGCGCCCCCCAGGTAGCCGTTGAGCCGCCAGCCGATGTACACCGCCAGCTGATGCGCTTCAGGTCCGGGGAGGAGCATGCAAAAATTGAGGGCCCGCAGGAAGAGCTTGCCGTCGATCCATCCGCGGCTTTCCACGATATCCTTGTGCATCATGGCGATTTGTCCGGCCGGGCCGCCGAAGTTGATGAAACCCAGCTTGAACCAATAACGGAAGGATTCTCGGAGCGATACGGAAGGCGGCGTGTCTTGGTTTTCCGTGGAGTTTCCCATTCCGTGAAAGCCTTCTTTCATATTTGTTTGGATTTTTTCCAGGCCGCCAAACCGCCTTCGATATATGAAGCTTTCAGGCCTTTACGCTGCAGGGTTTCCCGGGCCGATTGACTGATAGACCCGCCTCTGGCGCAATATATAACGGTCTCTTGGCCTTGCGGCAGGTTGACGGACCACTCTTCGATCTTGGCCGGGTCGAGTTTCAGAGCTCCGGGAATCAGTTCCGGGTCGGCGTCGAAATCCGCTTGCCGGCGCAGATCTAACACGGTGATTTTTTCGCCGGAGGCGATTTTGTTGTTCAGTTCTTCGGGGGTAATACTCTTGCCCATGGAATTGTCTCCTTATTGTTTGGCGGTCTTGCTTCTAACTTCAACCTTATAAAATTGCTATTTATCCCGTGGCTGATTGCCGGGTCTGCATCGAAGTGGCCGTGGCCGGACAAATCGTCACGCAGAGTCCGCAGCCCAAACAGGCTTCTTGGTTATATTGCATCTGTTCATCCTGGAAAGTCCGCGCGCCGAAAAAACACCTCTTGACGCACTCGCCGCAGTGCAGACAGGCATCCATGTCTGTAACCGCGACATATTCCGAATGGACCATCACGTCTCGTCGATCATATAATTTCACTATTTGCAAATCATGGCAGCAACACGGACAACAACTGCATAGCGCAAAAAGCTCATGGTCGGGGACGTAAAGACCAAGGTGGACCAGACCGCTTTCATTGGCGCAGCGCAGTATTTCGGCGATCTCCAACCAGGACGCGCGCCGGGCCAACCCTTTATCCACGAATCTATCCCCGGTCTCATTCAGAAGGAAACAGACTTCCAGCGGTTTGTCGCACCGGTTTGGATCTCCGGCCACCGTGGCTATGACCGGAGGACGGTATTTCGGTT
>JADFXS010000409.1:2750-3253 GCA_015233515.1 Deltaproteobacteria bacterium
ATAAACATGTTTGCACGGCGACCGATCTGGCCTGACGAAGAATCGCCATCACCCGTTCGGTCGGCAGAACCCATTGTTGGGGTTCAAGGGATTCCGAGACCGCGATGACGTGCGACGCAAAGGAAATTTGCCCCTTGCTTAACCATTCATCGTATTTGACCAGTCTCTTTTCGAGGAAGGGATCGCTTTCGATGGTCTTTTTCATCCGGTGCTACCTCCAGGTCTCCTGATTATGCAGATAGTGTTAATGGAGTTTCGGTTCATCAGCAAAACTTCCGGCGTTAGAAGTACCCGACCCGCCGCGCATCGGCGGGTTGTGAAGCCAAGAAACATGCTTTTTCCTGAAATTCAAAGCCCACCAGGCCCGGAATTTTCCTTAAACCGGTTTCGAGCCTCTTCCCGGGCATTGAGAAAGGCGTGAATCGACCGTTCGATGTCTTCCCGGGTGGTCATGAACGAGCAGACGCTGATTCTTATCGCCGGTTCATTTTTCCACACCGTTC
>JADFXS010000410.1:0-628 GCA_015233515.1 Deltaproteobacteria bacterium
CAATCGTTTAAAAACAATGATCTGACGCAAGAAATCCTTGATCATATATCGGCCTTTTTGAGGACCTTGGCCTTTTTTGAAATATTTTTTTAGTGTTATCAAAGGGATATCTTTGACGCTCTCTTCGGAGTATATCCCGCGTCTTGAAACTTCCAGAGCTCTGGTGGACAGATCCGTCGCCAGAATTTTCAAGTTTGGTTTGGTGAAATAATCAGAATGATCCATGATCGTAATGGCAATGGAGTAGGGTTCTTCGCCGGTGGAACAAGCCGCGCTCCAGATGCGCAGGCTTCGGTGACCTTGCTTGCTTTTTTTTCGAGTCAGCTCGGGAAGAATTATTTGGGCTAGAAACTCAAAATGTCGCGGTTCTCGAAAAAAAAAAGTCAGATTGGTGGAAATGGCATCCAGTAGATGAACCAGTTCTTCACCGGATTCATCTTGAAGAACGCAGCGATAATAATCTCCAAAATTAGCGAACTCCCCAGAAATGATACGCTTGACCAAACGCGCTCGAACCAGTTCTTTTTTTCTGTCGGCTAAGTTGATGCCGGCTTTCCGGTGGACCAAATCAGAGATGGAGTTGTACTCTTCATCCGAAAGGATCAGGTCTTTGCCGTTCAACACACTA
>JADFXS010000410.1:699-3249 GCA_015233515.1 Deltaproteobacteria bacterium
AAATGTAGTCGGTTTGGAGGTTAGAGCCAAAATTAGGTGTAATTTCCAAGTCTTGTTTGGCAATGTGCAAGACTTCGGAAACATTGTCCACCACGATTCCGATAAGAATTTGACCGGATTCCGAGCTTATTTCCACGACAATGATGGTTGTTCGCTCCGTATATTCAGTTTCCGATAAGCCGAATTTTAAACGCAAGTCCACCACGGGGATGACCCGACCGCGTAAATTGATGAGGCCTTTGACAAAGGCCGGAGTTTGGGGGACATGGGTGATTTCCATCATGCCCATTATTTCACGAACTTTTAATATTTCCAACCCGTACAGCTCCCTGGTCAGTTCAAAGGTCAGGTACTTGCCTTCCTTCAGCTGATTTGAAGCTGAACGACTATCATTCTTGGTTGGCGAGGGGGCTCCCGGTAGCGCAGGAACCGCCGGCAGATCACTCATGTAGTCCTCCATGCATGATAATATTCCCAATTGAACAGGCCGGCGAGCGTATTCGCCGTAGCTTGCCGCAGGGTTAGCGAGTAAAAATTAAAACATTTCAGTTTCTGACATGTCGAAGATTCTCCGCGGCTTGTCGCGGGGAGCTTCAATCTGATGGTGGTCATCGGACTGCTTTTCAGCACTATGTTCAGCCTCACGCGATGGGAGGCCGCATCAGGCCGGGCCCATATCCCAATCCTGGTTCATTTCCCAATCACTATCAGCCGCGGGCGCGGGTGACATCCCGGATCGACTATGGCCGCCCATGACCCCGTCACTTATACTGAACAGGCCGGAAACATCCAGAATAAGTCCGACGCGGCCATCTCCCATAATGCTGCCGCCGGCTAAGGCTTTAATATGTTTCATCCGTTCACCGAGACTTTTAATGACGATTTCCTGCTTGCCCAGGACTTCATCGACCATTAAGCAACGGCGCTCTCCTTCGTTTTCCACTACGACCACCAAGGCTTGGGTTGGGTCATCAAAGGTGTTTCCAGATTGCAGAACCTCTCCCAGGCGGACCAGCGGCAGAAGATTCTCGCGGACCTTAATCAGTTCTCCCTGACCTTTGATGGTAAAATAATCCTGAGGACCAGGTCGGAAAGATTCACGAATAGCCACCGTAGGCAGAATATATCGATTTTCACCCACCCTGACGATCATGCCGTCGATGATAGCCAGAGTCAAGGGCAATCGAAGGGTAATGGTGCTGCCGAGGTCGAGCTGCGACTGGATTTCCACTTTCCCCCGCAATTTTTCTATGGTTTTTTTCACTACATCCATCCCCACACCTCGGCCGGATACGTCGGTGACCTTTTCGGCGGTGGAAAAACCAGGCTGAAAAATGAGGTTGAATATGGCTGTTTGACTCAAGTGATCCTCGGGGCCGATCAAACCTCTTTCGACGGCCTTGGCTAAAATTTTTGTCTGGTCCAGTCCTTGACCATCATCTTCAATCTGGATCACTATGTTGCCGCCCTGATGAAATGCGCTGAGCAATATATGGCCGGTGGGTGGTTTTGATCTTTTTTCACGTAATGGTGGTAATTCAATCCCATGATCCATGGAATTGCGGACCATATGGACCAGGGGATCGTATATGGTGTCGACCATGTTGCGATCGATTTCAGTATCCTCCCCTTTCATTTCCAAATCGACCAGCTTGCCTGATTTGCGTGACAAGTCACGGACCAAACGGATCATTTTCTGGAAAGTCTGGCGTATGGGCACCATGCGCATGGACATGGCCGTTCGCTGCAATTCGGATGTAATTCTGGACATATGGTTGAGGTCGCGCAGCAGTTTTTGGTCTTTCAAGGAGGAGATACGATCATTGGAACTGACCAGGGATTGCGCAATGACCAGTTCGCCGACCAAGTCCACCAAGCCATCGAGTTTAATCGTATCCACTTTTACTGTACTGCCGGCGACCGAAGAACCTTCTGTCGCCTTTTTCTGCTCGCGCAGGGCAACGGCAACATCACGGGCATCGGCTTGTTTTTCAATGATAAGGAGTTCCCCGAGGCGTTGTTCTCGGAGTTTTTTCTGCTCGCCGACCATCGTGGATATTAGGTTCGGGTCGGCTTTGCCGGTTTCAATGAGCAGTTGACCGAGTTTTTTTCCGTCGGATTCCATTTGGAATCGCAAGGCCTCATCCAGATCTTCCTGGCTTATTCTCCCGCTGGCGAGAAGCATCTCCCCTAGTTGTTTCAGCCTGGTCTGTTGCTGCCGAGAAATTATTTGCTCCAAGTCCGCTTCGGTCAAGAGACCTTGAGCCACAAGTATTTCACCAATTTTCATTCCACCGAACGGTGAGCGTTCGGGCTCCGAATCCTCGGAAAAATCGCCTTGTTGAATAGCCTTGATACGTTCAAGGAAAGCCGGCAGATCGTATTCAACGGTCTCTGATTCTCCCGTTTCCGCCCTATATTTCAGCTCGGCGATCATCTTCTTCAAGATGTCCACCGCATCCAAGATCACATCTATGAAGGTCGGAGAAATCTGTAATCGTTCATGCCGAATTTCATCCAATAGATTTTCCACCTCGTGAGTCAAGGTAT
>JADFXS010000411.1 GCA_015233515.1 Deltaproteobacteria bacterium
ATTTTGGGACGTTCGGATTCCTGAAGGTTGGTCTTGAGGGCCAGATTGGCTCCGGCGACGCCCCGAAGCCACTTGGCGCTTTCTTTCTCCATAATAGGTCTATTGCGCCGATCCTTGGCCTTTCCCTCGACCTTGGATTCCCTACACCAGGCTTGCTGATCGAGAAGGCCCAAGGCCAAGCCGTCTTCGCGAAGAAGCAGGACCGGGTGGTAAAACATGCCCCGCGCCTTCTCCGAGTCGTTAACAGTGCCCAGTCCCTTGGCGTTCCGGGCGCTGTCGAAGCTGATGGCGGTGGTGTCCTGGACGGCAATGACCACCTTCTGACCAGTGGTCTCAAGGGCCGCGGCCTTGGCGATGGGATTTTGAAGGTCCTCGGGGATCACGCGGTCGTTCTCCACAAAACGATAAGCTGCTTTGGCCTCGGACCATCCATGGCAGGCTTGGTTGAGACTGTCGATCGGTTTTCGCACCAGGGTCATCAAAATTTGGAGGAAGCGTTTATTGAGCCGCTCGTCTGGAAGATCAAACGCCCGCGACAAGCGTTGGCCCCACTCTTCGCGGGTCTCGCCATATGGTTCGCCATAGGCGGCCTCTTGCAGTATATCTTCCGCGTTATCAGGCACTTGGGCGAAATGTATGTAGTTCTCGTTCTCCACATACCAAGGTATGCCACAAAGTGGTTGGAATGTCTAGTTTTTTTTGAACTTTTTTATTTGCAATAAATTCAACATGATAGCTATGAATGGCCATTCATTTTGACTTGTGGGTAAAGGGTAGAGGGAGCGTAAGGAGGACATCCCTCTTTTAATTGATTATATCGTTAACTCCTTGGCCGCTGGTCTGGCTGCATTATGTATGCGGATACACAAAATGTTATTCTCTGTGTCGGGTAGAATGTCTGCATCGCAAACAAAAAGGTCTTGCAATAATCTTCGGGCTGCAGCCATATCGACGGTCGGGCCAGTAATCATATTCGCCATGGCTGTTTCCGCTCGATATGAGATCAATCGGACCATATCCATCAGTCGCTTCCGTCCGGGAAGCAGACGGTAAAATTTATCCTCGTCTTTCAGTTCCACCCACGTAACATATTTCAATGTTTCTTTTAGTTTCTCTTGGAGGCTTCTCAGTTCGTGTTCGTATTGTTCAATCTCCTCCAACAGTTCCGCTTTCTTTTTTACCCATCTCTTATAACTGCTCGAGTCGTTCTCAATTTTAGGATGCATGGTCATTTCCGCGAATTTGGCTTGACGGTATCGGAGTTTGCCGCCGACTGAATTACGTTGGCGATCATGGTTGCGCCAAATCGGATTGACCACCTTTTCGGCGTCAGGAAACTCCCCGATTCCATATTCGGAAAGTAAATCAATTCCAAAGTTTTGCATCATATATCTGAAAAAGTTTTCCTGACACCATCTGCTGAACATGCGTATGGCCAACTGGATGTGAGGCAAGGCATATGCAGTGCTTATGAGGCTGGTCTGATGGCCGCTTTCGGTCAATTTGCGCACCTCCCGCATCCAGATCGGTTTTTTACCCGCGCCGACCGCGCTACCCATTTCCGCTAAACGCACGCTTACTTCTTCCCCGTTGGGCATCATCAATTTTTGCTCGCTAAACCACTCTTCCGGCCAAGCTTCCTCTGGATGTTTATGATAACTGATGCAACTAATTCGATGATCCAGCCACATTTTTTTAAAAAAGTTCGGGCTGTAGCCTTCTCGGTCGAAAACCAAAATAAAACGACAAAGATGGGGATTGTCTTTCAATTCCCGCTCCGTAGGCTGATTCGGAATATCTTGGAGCAATCTCGGCACAATATCATTTTCCAAGGTCTTCAACAGCCCGGGGTCGTTTACTTTCTCCACCATAAAGAAGGGGCAGCCCAACCAGTCGTTGACCCAATAGTCGGTCGTGCCACGCAAACAAAGCCGTTGTCGCGAGACATACCGGCGCGGCGGTTTGGTCAAATTCCCATGATAGACACGCACATGTCCGTCAACATAAAGCGTGCCGATCTCATTACCGGCGTTATCCATCCAATGCTTGCTTAAGTGGGCGGCCCAAAGTTCGGCTGCATCCCCATGGCTCAAATCATCCAATTTTCTACGGAGGCAACTTACCTCGGGGATTCGATCCAAACCTATAATATTGCCAAATTCACCCGGATCATGTCCGCGTAACTGCTCTACGGTTTTGATACGGCATAGACCCATGAAGGCCAGCAACAACAGAATCTGGAAAGTTTGGTAATATCCTTTGAGTTTTCCAAGTAATTGATCCACGCCTTCCAATAAACCATTGATTAACAAGGCCGGTAAAGCACACAAGACGCCTCCTTTAGGGACGTCCATACTCGGTTCAAAGCGTACCGCGGCCCCCTCGCAAAGCCCGAAGGCGGCGCTAACACGCTCTTCGACTCGAGTGCAAGCTGTGCCCATACTATTACTGGCGACGGCATCCATGGCGTTGCGCGTCGATTTATCAGTGGCGGCCGCTGATCGTTTGGGCTCTCGAAGACGGCCGTCCGCAATGGCCTTATATAATGTGTTTTCAAGGATGCCAAGTTCTTGAGATGCATCTTTTCGCGAATAATTCCGGTCCAGAAGACTCTGGGCTTGCTCAAGCTTCTCGGGCGTAAGCACAAAGCCGCCCGTCCGCACCGGCCGCTTTTGAAAAAAAGCCTCGCTACCGCCTTCGCGGTATCTTTTCAAATATCGATTAACGCTACTTTTCGACACGCCAAACGTATTGATGATATCCATATGACGACAGGCGCCGGCATCAATCAATTGAGAAGTGACTATTCGAAACATTCGTTGGTCGTCAACAGAATGTGAATAAATTGGCTGCAAATTTAAAAAATACGTGAAACGTTTATCATCACGAATTACGCAAATCGAGCCGTTAATTTGTGTCGCCCCTTCTGGTATTAACGGAAGGAATAGTTGGGACATGGCTGCTTCCTCGGTAAAATTTAACTATAAACTCAGAGATAAGAGTGCCATTTCCAATTTCCAAATACAAGAAGATAAATTATTAGCGCCTATGCAGGATAAACTATTGTAATTAAGTGTATTATTTGCTTAATCCGCCTTTGGCTCGCCTTGCCCAGGCAAGGAGTTCTGAACTTTGCGAAAATGGGGTGGGATCGTGAACAGATTCCAAACAGGGGACGGAAAAGTGCCGCGGGAACGGATTTAGGAGTGATCTTTCTTGGGAAGTGATAGAAAGTAAACATTCAA
>JADFXS010000412.1:0-1549 GCA_015233515.1 Deltaproteobacteria bacterium
CATGTATTCGGCCGCAAACGCCGAGTGAGCTTCATTGGGAATACAACTCCGGATAAAAGTCCAGAAACCTCGTTCGGTCAGATCGTTGTTGCTGGTAGCGCTGGCAAAAGTGACATTGGCTCGTTGGTAAGTTTCCTGAATGGCCATGGCGCACGCGGAAGTGTAAGCGCCTACTACCGCCACGGCTCCCTTGCTCACCAGGTCCTTGGCGCAGATGGCCGCCTTCATTGGGGCGCCTTCATCGTCGCAAGTGAACAGTTCAAGTTTTTTCCCGAGTATCCCGCCTTTAGCATTGAGTTGTTCGATGATTAAGGTTGAGGCTTTTACCATCCCCTGTCCTTCGTAAGCGAATTGACCGGTGATCGGAGCTTGGACACCGATCTTGATCGTGTCTTCGGCCAGGACTACCGAACTACACAAGAAAAAGCTGACGAATAACAGGGTGACTACCAATCTTACGACCTTTTTCATTAGGGCCTCCTTTTTTTAACGCGCAAGTTTTATACTGCTGCGTTGAATCCAGTTTAGCTAGTTGACAATTTTTAGACAGCTCCCGGAAAATGTAAGAAGCCAATGGAAAGCTGCCTCAACCGATTCCAGGATTTCTTTTCATATTTTCGTTGAAATCATCCCAGGGGATCAAGGCATCGATCCAATAATTGAGACGGCCGACAAAAAGCGTTAAATTCTCAAGCAGGCCTTCAAATACCGTCCTTTGATCGAGTTGAGAAAATCGGCCAAGATAGGATTCGATCACCGCCGCGGTTTGCGGAAGCAAGTACCAGCCGGCCATTTTGTTGTGAAAAGCTTTTAAATGTTGTCCAAATACCTTCGAGAATATGGACAAGGTGTTAATATCCGAGGGCAATATATCCTTTGATACCGCCAAATATTCGTGAAAGGCGTGGGTGTCCGCTTCGGCGTACAACAAAGGTCCGACCGGTCGCATAATCCCCGACCGTTTAGTCAATTCAAGAATTTCATCTGGAAGTTTTTCCCAAATCTCATATTCAAAGGGGTGTAAGGGCGGATATGTCGGTTTGATAACCGGAGCCTCACTAGGTGGTGCATCGACATAAAATGTTCCGTAAGTCAGCTTTTTCCCTTGATCGCGACGAACCTCCTCTCCGACAGGGGCGAATTGGGCGACCTCGTCTTTCAGATATCCCAGAAAGGTGATCGAAGCAGACTCTTCCTGCATCCGACCATAGTAAAGACACAGCAAATTCCGTTGAGGCCAGAATGCCAGCATGCCGGCTTTTACCCGAGACACGTCCATCGGGCTTTCGAGAGGAACATGGAACGGCATGACCGCCATGATTTCCTCACCGGCGATCTTGGCATAATGAAGCTCCGTCCGAAACGGTAAGCAGCTTTCCAGTTGTTTCAGCGTCTCCGGACAAAACTCCGGTGCAAGCTCAATTTCAAACGTTCGATTGTTCAGGGCTATTTTTAAGGATTTCATCCGTTCGCTTCCTTCCCGACATGGCGTCATCTACCTTGATGACCTCTGATTTGTTACAAAACCATTCACCTCATGTCTTACGAG
>JADFXS010000412.1:1636-3245 GCA_015233515.1 Deltaproteobacteria bacterium
CGTCGCTTTTCTTTTTAAAGGAACGGAATCCAGCATGCTGAGTGGATAATCGGCGGTCATTGGCGTGTCGACTAATCCGGGAGCAACACAATTAACATTGATATTGTAAGGGGCGACACTTTTAGCGAGTGATTTTGTGTAGCAAATGATCGCGGCCTTGGAGGCTGAATAGGCCGCTCCGGAATGTATGCCGCCGACTTTCCCGGATATGGAACCGGTATTGACTATCTTGCCATAATTCCTTGGACGCATGATGTTGATGGCTTCGTTGCAACAGAAAACAGTACCCTTAGTATTAATGGCCAACATGCGATCCCAATCTTCCTCGTGGAACTCTCCGGCTTTTGAAGTTTCCACCACCCCGGCATTGTTGACCAAAATATCCAGTTGACCATGTAAGGCCAAGGCTTTTTGAAACAAATTCCTGACGTCGGCGGCATTGGAAATATCAACTTGCACGGCAAACGCCTTGGGGCCTAGCGTGCTGCATTCTTCGGCGGTTCTGGTAGCGCCCACGAAGTTAGTATCCGCGACCACCACTTTACATCCGTTGGCCGATAGCTCTCGAGAACTGGCCTGACCAATCCCGGAGGCTCCTCCAGTCACAATAGCAACCTTGTTAGATAAGTCGGCTTTAATCATCTTTCCTCCAAAAAACCATTGCCCTTTTCGGCAAGTTACGATATATATCAGTTGTGAAAATTGAGATTTCAGTGTCCGACACAATGTCGGATCATCAAACCTGATATTTATCGATTAGCTGAATAAAAAACCGTTCCAATAACGATCACAGACCTCCAATTAAGTTGGAGATGAAAACATACGTTCCGCTAAAAGCGGCGGTGATTATGCCGTGCTGTTGCGGGTGACGACTTAAATATAAGGAACCGAGCGCTTCTCTCCAACGTGCTTATTGACTAGCGAATTTAAAGATAAAGCCAAAATGTAATCCGGATACCGCTAGATCATGCGTTATGAATGCTCCATGAGCCGTTACATATCGAAACCTTTGCCGCGGCAAAGATATTGAAGATTCCCAGCGGCGAGCCGAGAGGAATCCTCGATATATAAAGAACGAACGCGTTTAAAATTTTTTCTCGCTGACCCGCAACTTGTTGCGAGCTAGCGCCTGCTTGCACGTTCAGAAAGAAGGCGGTGTGATAGCATAAAGCAATCTGGCTTCGTTTTTTGGATCTTTGTTAATATATCTGTGCACAATTTGGGCATTAAACTGTGCGCAGTCACCTTCGGCTATCTCGTATTCAGCTTCTCCAAGTAAAACGGTTACGCGGCCCGACAAGACCACACAGGCTTCTTCCCCGGTATGCATGAAAAAATCATTGGAGCTTGCTTCGCCGGGGGCCAAGGTTACAGCCACGATCTCCACGGAACAATTATTAAGATTCGGCGACAGCACTTCATAGGGAATATTACTGGATGGAATTTTTACGGTTTTGCGCTGATCGCGCCGGACGATCATGGCAGATTCATCCATATGCTCTTGGATGAAAAAGAAAAAAACCGGCACTCCCAGCACTTCCGCCAATCGTCTTAAGGCCCCAAGGGAAGGATTTGACAATCCTCTTTCAATTTGACTTATATTACTTGT
>JADFXS010000413.1 GCA_015233515.1 Deltaproteobacteria bacterium
CGTCCGCGGGAACGTCATGAGCCCCGAGAGCGCGGTTGCAGACATCGACTTCGCTGGAAATTTTAAATAATGTCGGAGTAGTGTTCCACTCCGAGGCCGCTCGTCAGCTTTTCAAAAAGCACGGCGCCAAAGTTGATGGAGAAATTGTTTACATCAACAAAAAAATGGTTGATGACGCTGTCCAAAGCAGCCCTCACACTTATGAGCATGGCGCGCGTAATCCTAAAAATGATATATTGGTAGGACATCGCCAGAAGAAACACGTCATCTCCGGAATCTATGGTTCGGTTTACGTCCTGGACCCCGACAAGGGACGACGCCTGGGCACCATGGCGGATTATATCAACTTCATAAAGCTTTTTCAGGCCACGGACATGGTCACCGTAGTCGGCGGCCTGCAAGTGGAACCTTCCGACGCCGATCCACATAAAAAATTTTTCCAGATGCTCCACCAGGTTATCCGGCACACCGACAAACCCGTATGGGGATTTCCCGGGTATCGTGAAGACCTGGAGAACATGTTCAAAATGGTGGCCATGTCCATGGGCCACCCGGATAAGCCTTTGGAACGGACATTGGTCGGCACGGCCGTATGCCCCTTGAGTCCTCTCCGGTTTACCGAGGAACATGGGGATACTATTATGACCTATGCTAAATATAATCAGGTCACGTATCTCAACTCCTGCATCATGGCCGGCGCTTCCGGACCGTTCAGTTTGCTGGGCACGGCCACTTTATCGAACACGGAAATACTCGCCGGGCTGGTGCTCTGCCAGTTGACCAGACCGGGTGCGCCCATGGTTTACGTCCCCGGCGCCACTGTGGCTGATCTGAAACGCGGTCAGTACACCGGTGGTGGACCTGAATCCAACCTGATCGTGATCGCCGGATTGCAGATGGCCCTGGATATGTATAAGCTGCCCACCAGAGCGATGGGTGGGCTATCCGACGCCAAATCAGTGGATTTTCAGGCCGGCGCCGAAACCATGCAAAACGTCCTGATGTTGCTTTTATCCGGACTTCACTTTATGAGTGGCACCCTGGGCAACATGGACGGACAGTTGACGGCTTCTTTCGAGAAATACATTCTGGACGTGGAATTGATAGATCGCGCGTTGCGAATTCTCAAAGGCATCGAAGGATACAACGAAAATCTGGCCACCGATATAATCAGAGAAATCGCTCACAAAGGTGATTTTATCACTCATAAAAGCACTTTTGAAAATTTCCGCCTGCGTTGGCGCCCCATGATCTCCAACTGGGAAGATTACCAAAGATGGCAACGTGGGGGGGCCGAAGGACTGTTGCCCAAAGCCCGTTCCATGTCCCAGAAGATGATCGCCGGCCAGCCCGAATGCATGATCGAACCGGACCTGGACAGGGATTTGGCCAAATTCGTCAATGACGTCCAGCCTGTAAAAAAAGGGTGATTATTTTAACATAAACTTGATCGGCTAATTTGATCGACTCTGATCAAATTAGCCTTACCAACCCCGAAAAGCTTCTATCCGAATATCATCTTTTAAAACCGAACTCAGACAAAGCCAAGGTATCAATTTCTCCACTCCCCCCTCAGGTTATGAGCCCCTTGATTCGAAAGCACTGAATTTTAGTGGACTCTTCGCTTTTCATTGGTACCCGTGCTATAGTATGCATGTGCTGTAATTTAGGCGGATTTACCAATTTAATTTTCCAGCCGAGGACGAGAAGTGTTATTAACTAAAAAAAATGACTCATTAGAAAATATCCTCAGCCGCGCTCTGGACGGCCGGGAGTTATCTAAAGAGGATCTGATCTTTCTTTTGTCACTGGATGACGAACGCGATATGGCCCTCTTGTTTGAAGCGGCCAGACAACAGCGTCAACGTTATTTCGGTCATCAGATATTTCTATACGGCTTTGTTTATTTCACAACCTATTGCCGTAATGACTGCGTTTTTTGTCATTATCGAAATTCCAATACCCAACTACCGCGATATCGCAAAGATCCAAAAGAAATCCTGGCCGCCGTGGATGTTCTGGCCAAAGCCGGCGTCCACTTGATCGATCTGACCATGGGTGAGGATCCGGTTTTTTATAAAAATGACGGGGAAAAATTTCAAGAAATCGCTTCGCTCATCAGACACATCAAAGCCACTACCGGTCTGGCGGTAATGGTTTCTCCGGGCGCGGCCCCGGAACATGTGCTCCGGGACTTGGCAACTTCCGGCGCGGATTGGTACGCCTGTTATCAGGAAACCCATAACCGCTGCTTATTCGATAGTCTACGTACCGGACAGGAATACCATGAGCGCCTCGATAAAAAAATACAAGCCAGACGGCACGGCATGCTCATCGAGGAAGGTATTCTGAGCGGAGCCGGCGATTCTCTCGAGGACCTGGCCGATTCGATTCTAAAAATGAAAGAATTGGATGTGGATCAAGCCAGGATAATGACCTTTGTGCCGCAAAAGGGGACTCCCCTGGCTGATCTCACGCCACCGGACGCCATGCGGGAATTATTGACCATTGCCCTGCTTCGCCTGGTCTTACCCGATCGTTTAATACCAGCTTCTTTAGATGTGGATGGATTGGCCGGATTGAAAAAACGTCTCCACGCCGGCGCGAATGTGGTAACATCCATCGTGGTGCCCGGCCAGGGATTTGCCGGCGTGGCCAATGTCCATTTAGATATTGAGGAATCGCGCAGAACTCCCCAGGCGGTCCGAGCGGTCTTGGAAGAATGCCATTTACAGCCGGCCGTGTTGAAGGATTACCTGGACTGGATCAACCAAAGGCGAACCGCCCATGGTTGGAAAGGACAAGATAATTATGCCGGAGCTGGATTGTAGAGGCCTGACCTGTCCTCAACCTGTCATCAAAACTAAAGAGGCCCTGGAAACCATCTCATCCGGAACGGTCACGGTCATAGTAGACAATCAGGCCGCCAAGGAAAATGTGACCAGATTTGCCCAGTCACGAGGTTACCAAGTCACGTCCACCTCTACAGGGAACGACCATGTTTTAACCGTCACCAAGAGCGGCCCGGAAACCGGCCATTCCCCGGAGGTGACCTGTACTGCCGCACCGGAAAAAAGCCGCAGGGTCGTAGTAAAAATTTCCAATCAATTCATGGGGCAAGGTTCCGATGAGCTAGGCCGGGTTTTAATGAAGGCTTTTCTCAGCACTCTAACCAAAACAACTTGCGCCTCCAATGACGTCAACAAAGGCGTGGGAGTGCCACTCAACACGGTCAATT
>JADFXS010000414.1:0-1396 GCA_015233515.1 Deltaproteobacteria bacterium
GCTCCGAAACAGAGAGTATTCCTTTAGATCTACAAACACTTATTAAACAGGCGCTGAAGCGCGTGAGGGCGTCTTTGAAGGCGACTATCACACTAAAACAAAAAATTAAAGGTACATCTTCTTGGGTTATCGCGGATCCAACCAAAATTTATCAGGTACTAATGAATCTCTGTACCAATGCGGCTCACGCCATGAGGAAAGAGGGAGGTGTCTTGGAGGTTCGGTTGGAAACCATTTCTATTAGAGAATCCGAAATTGAAAATTACTTGGATTTACGCCCCGGATTTTATCATAGACTTACCGTCAGCGATACTGGAGATGGAATCGACAAACAAATATTAGAGCGTATATTTGAACCATTTTTTTCCACTAAAGGGGATGAAGGGACTGGTCTCGGGCTTTCTGTAGTTTATGGTATCGTGAAAAGCTATAACGGTTCGATTAAGGTATCCAGCGAAATAAATAAAGGCTCTTCATTTCAAGTATTATTGCCGATAAGTGAAAAGAAATCTTCTCGGATGATTGATTTTTCCGCAATATCATTGCCCTTGGGCAGCGAGAAAATCCTCTTTTTGGATGATGAGGAAGCTATTTCCGTCATGGGAGGAGACATGCTAAAACGTTTAGGATACCAAGTGACCAACCTGACGTCCAGTTTTGAAGCGCTCAAGCTATTCACAGACGATCCATATCAATTTGATCTTGTCATCACGGATCAAACCATGCCTATTATAACCGGAGCTGAACTTGCCAAGGAAATGATGAGAATACGACCTGATATTCCAATCATTCTCTGCACGGGGTTTAGCCAGCAGGTGTCATCCGAGGTTGCCGGCGCGCTGGGCATAAAACGTTTTTGTATGAAGCCGCTGATTCTTCAAGAGTTAGCTCAAACGATCCGAGAAATATTAGATAACTTAAGTTAATAATATGCATTTAAGTTTATATATGGTAGCGTTCACATGTTTTATTAACCCATATCACTAAAGGAATTCCGTATGTCTTTCGGTTAGCGTATTGATCCGCACCTGCACTGTATTGCCCATGCCTTGATACTCGAGTTCATCGAAGCTGACCATACGGGCCAGGGCTATGCCGCGGCCGTTTGGATCAAGGACGCGCTCAGGATCGAAATTTAGATAGCACTGATAATCGAAACCAAAGCCCTCATCGCGGATCGTCAGCACAAGTTCGGTAGGGTGTCTTTCGAATTCCACAACGGCGCTTCGCTGGCGGTAACAATCCATTGACAGCCTGCGTTTCACTTCGGTAATCCAGGTCCCCTCAATTACCAATTTGGTTTTTTCAGCGTAGGTTATGCCAAGGTTTCCGTGTTCCACGGCATTTATCAACAACTCTTGCAAACCGGTTACCGTGCGTCCGGGATCGGGACAAG
>JADFXS010000414.1:1492-3236 GCA_015233515.1 Deltaproteobacteria bacterium
GCCTGCTGCCTAGTTTCACGCATTGCTATGCGTTCGTGATGATCGCCGATAGCAGCTTCGACGATGGCCACCAGCAGGTCCTGCCGCAGAGGCTTCGTCAGGTAATAGTAAGCCCCCTCAGCCATCCCCTCACGGATACTCGCTGCGTCCTTCAGGCCGGTTTCCATGACGACGGGAATATGTTTTAACGTAGGGCTGGCCTTGATCAGGCGCAAAAGTTCCATCCCGTCGATTCCCGGCAACTGGCGATCTAACAGGATGCAGTCGAATCTTTCGGTTTCCCGAGAGAGCAGGTCCCAAGCCAACTCGCCATCGGCTATATAAACAACCTCATAATTGCGGGCCGTCAGTCTCCGGTTAATTATGTCGGCAACCATCTCCTCATCTTCGACCACTAAAATGCGTTGCTTATTCATGAATTATCAACCTCGGTGGTAACTTCACGGAGTGAAATGTTGCTAAAAAGACTTTGGCTTAAATATGCCTTCCCTGTCAATCGTCACTTTCTTCTTCACTCCGTATATGGGCAACTCGGATAAGTCAAAATGAAAAACCGATTTAGCTACTTCTCTTCCAACCGGCCGCCGTCGCGAAATATCGTGAATTCCCGGTTTTTGTCCAGGGCCAGAAGTTTGGGCGGCAATGTATCGCCGTTGCGGGCTCTGGTGGACAAGCCAATAGATATTTCCAAGAGTTGGGTGATAACGATATCGATGATCTCCCGTGGAACTCCATAGTAGAGGAAGTTCACAGGCATCAAATGGGCCATCAGGTGTAAGCGGCGGACTTTACTAATCCGCGTGAAGCGGATGACAACAGTTATGCCCTGATCGAGCCGGCTCAAAGGATCACGCATGACCATCTTCTCCATCTGAACCGGCTCCCCACCGATGCTGGGCGTGCCTGAGCGCAGCAGAGTCTCGACCCATGAAAGCAAGTCGGTATATTCGATGGTTTTGGTGGAGCCGCTGGCGAAATAGAGGTCTTCGTGCCGGGTAATTTTAATAAGCCTTTCCAGACGCGGGGCATCGATCACCGAACAGCCGCTAACTCCGATAAAAAGATCCGAGTCCTTTAGATACTCCTCCGGGATATCGTCGAATGAATACCAGTGGTGAACACCATCCTCGATGAAACGCCCGGCCGGGGGCACGACGATAACGACTCCACAAATCCGCTGATGGCCAAGGATGAATCCAAGTAGTTCAACCAAATATCGGCCGATATGGCCGCGGGAACCAATAATGACACCACGTCGATTGGTGAGCGTTTGTCCGGCGCTATAAAGAATCATTTGGATGGCCAGCACGCAGGAACGGGCCACCTCATCCGCCTCGATAGTGCGTTTGAATTCGCTGACGGCGATCGTTCCGGTCGGAAAGGCCAGACATCCAAAACGTTCTTGAATAGCCACCAGCATATCGTAGCCGTTGCGGGTGTGTTCGATGCTACCCAGCAACGTTCCTCCCAGCCAATCCCTTAGCGGTCGGTAGAGTTCGCTCTGGTCAAAGTCGTGTTCAGGGATGGCGTAGTTCCGCAGAACGTCTCCCAAACTATGGCCTTCCAGGCAAAATTGATTGATGAGAGGCATGAGATAGCCGCCGTCTTCAATAACCAGGCATTTTTCGTTACGCGCGCGAGCCCGTTGGATTTGCTGGAAAAAAATCCAGAGAGCACCCAGGCGCATGGCTTCCAGAAAAGAAACTTTTGTGGCGAGCAATTGCGCTCCGAGTTCTTTAAGAGG
>JADFXS010000415.1 GCA_015233515.1 Deltaproteobacteria bacterium
TCTCGTTAAATAAAAAGCCAACCGATTCAAGGTTGGCCTAAGTTCGATGGCAAGCATTCAACCAGGGCAAGGCGACTAATCCCCCCACCAGAGATTGGAAAGATCAAATTCGATCTCCTGAAACGGCTCGACCCTGACTTTGTCGTTTTCAGCATAATTATTCAACACCGTCCAGGCTCCGTCCTTTAATTTGAAGGTCTCCAACAGCTTGGCGATAGGATCGATGAGCCAGAGAAAAGGAACTCCATGGGTGGCGTAAATCGGCATTTTACGAACGCGGTCAATTCGAAACGTGCTTGGCGAAAGAATTTCACAGACCCAATCGGGAACGATTGTTGTCCAATTGCCTGTTGGCGGAACCGGCAGCCGTTCTTGCTTCCATCCGGCCAAATCGGGCACTAACAGGTTCTCGCCCAGCATTACTTCCGGTTCGATGAGAAAAATCCATCCGCCGGGACCACCGCCTCTGCCAAAACGATACGGTGGGATCAGCTCTCCGCTTAGGGTTGATTCGATACTGCTATGCCGGTAATGCGGCCGGGGGAAGGCATGCAATTCGCCTTCGATAATCTCACCGGTCATGTTCTCCGGCAACCTGTAAAGGTCGTCATAGACAGCTTTTCGTTTGGCTGGCATGGACATGGAGCCTCCTTTCGGCGGCTAGGGAAAAAACGGTTTATTGTATTGTTAACTTGAAAATGCGTCGTAAAAATATGATGTAGCGTTCCTTCTTCAGTTTAGCCTGGCCGTACCCCGTCTTTATGGGTTCTTTGAAGACGCTTTGGGTTGATCGATCTTTTTTTTCTTGGCTTTATCCGCATCGCGATTGGGAAAAGCCGGTTCAGTCAATCGGCGCTGGCGCCAGGTATCCAAACCATGGACCAGGGCTCGGCAGATCATGTCGCGATACCCGGAATCCGCCCACTGTTTTTCCGCGCTCCGGTCGGTCAAGGAGCCGATTTCCACCAGGACGGCCGGGCGTTCGACTCCGGCCAGCACAGCCAAAGGCGCACTCTGGATAGGCGGGATGGGAATTTTCAAGACTTCGCTCAAGGCGCCTTTCAAATCTTCCGCCAACAAACCGGACGCCGGCAGGTGCTTGAGTTGGGCTAGACTCCAGAGATCAATCCGTTCAGTGGAATTTTCGGCCATCACCGCCAAGCCGGCTTGAAGCTTTATTTCATGGAGATAGAGGCAAAACCCGCCTAGGGTTAGTGCCGAAGCCGCGCCGATATGCAAGGAAATAAACACATCGGCTTTTTGCGCGTTGGCCACGGCAGTGCGTTCGGGCTGACTCGGGTTGACGTCTTCGTCCCGGGTCAAGGTCACTTGAGCGCCCAGGTCTTTTTCCAAGTAGGCTTTCAACTGTTTGGCCATGGTCAGGGTCAAGCGGGCTTCAGTGGCCCCTCCCGGTCCGCGAAGACCATGATCCGGACCTCCATGTCCGGGATCGATGACTACCCGCTGTAAGGCCGGCTTTGGGCTATAGGCCACGGCGCCGGAACCGCCGGCCGCGATCAGGACCAGCAAAATTACACTCAAAACCGTCCGGTTACATAACCATCCCATGAATCACACTAAAAACACGGGTGAGCAGGGCTGTCAATCCTTTTATGTCTCTTGCCAATCATCTTCGGAATTAGTAAAACCGATTGTTTTGATCTTTTGAAGGGTAATGGATATATGACAACGAAAGCTTCCAACATCGTCTGGCATAACGGGCATGTGTCGCGAGATTACCGTCGCCGGATTCTGTCCCAAATCGGCATGACTTTATGGCTTACCGGTCTGCCAAGTTCGGGTAAAAGCACCTTGGCCTTTACGATAGAGCATGCCCTGATCATACAAGGCTATTTAGCCTATGTTTTGGATGGGGACAATATCCGTCATGGCTTGAATAATAATCTGGGCTTTTCCAAGGAGGACCGGTCGGAAAACATTCGCCGCATCGCTGAAGTGGCGAAATTGTTCGCCGATGCCGGCCTGATCGTTCTGACCAGCTTTATCAGTCCCTTTCGGGAGGACCGCGAAGCCGCCCGTCGGCTCCACCGGGAAGCCGACTTGCCTTTTGTGGAAATCCACGTCCAAGCCCCGGTGGAAGTTTGTGAAGAACGAGATCCGAAAGGTTTGTACAAAAAGGCTCGATCCGGTCAGCTAAAACAGTTCACCGGCGTGGACGACCCGTACGAACTCCCGGATAAACCCGAGATCATCATTCGGAGCGATCTGATGCGGCCGGAGCAAGAAGCCGGGATCGTGCTGGATTATTTGAAGCAAAATGGGTGGTTGGGACCCTTACTGCCCGCCTAAATTTGAACCGTACTTGCGGTTAAAACGAGTAGCGTTATATTTTTCCAGTTTCCATTGGGGAACCTGGCAACCTCGACAAACCTCATGGAACCACTTGTTACGCAGCCACCGGGCCGCTCGGCCGTTACGGGAGTTCGGCACGGTGAAACTTTCACCGCAGTGTGTGGTGATAATCACCATTTCGCCTTTTAGTTCCAAAGTTTTAACTCCATGGAGGGCTCCGGTTCGTGACGGCCAGAGTTTGATTTTCTCCAGTAGTCGGAACAGCTCGACTCGTTTGCGGTAATATTGCTTTTTCGGTGGTTTGCTGCTAGCGGCGCTCAACTGGTTCACCATATCGAAATTCGAAAAAAATCGATTCTCCAAAAAATATTTTAGGAGACCAGGAAATATTTACCACAACCAGGGAAGTCACTTGTTGGTCCTGGCCGCGGTCGAGGCCATGGCCGCCACGCCCAGTTGCAGGGGATCATGGATAAGGCGTGGTCCCAAAGCGCGGGCCGCGGCCGGGGTCAAGCCCAAGGGGACACCGGGAGCGGCGACCAGGGTGCCGGCGGTCAAGTGATGTTCGGAGATAATATCGGCCGCCGGGGTGGCATCCAGTATAAATGGGCCTTCGGCCAGGGCGGCCTCCAGACTGACGGCCGTCTCGGTTGAATATTCTTGACCCATCAACGAGGCGGCTAGTTTTTCCGCTTGCTCGGGGATGATATCATATAAAATTAATTTAGCTTTCAGGGGCGCCAGGGTCCAGGCCGCGGCTCGACCGACCGGACCGCAGCCTAACAACAGGACTCGTTTACCTTCCAAGCCGCCGGCTAAAAAATTCAAGGCCAGGGCAAAGACTCGGCCGGTGGCCCAGATATTGTCCACCACTTGACTGGTTCTCACGTTGATGGCCACAAAACGGTCATCATCGGCCAC
>JADFXS010000416.1:0-2609 GCA_015233515.1 Deltaproteobacteria bacterium
ACCAAATCAACCAGCGCCGACCAAACCCAGGCTCAAGCAGCTGACTCGACGAAGCCAACCAAGGAAGAAAAACCGACGGCCCAGGCAGACGCTTCATCTAAACCCGCCACCGATACCCAGGCTCCCGCTCAAACCACGGCTCAGACCACCCGGCCGAAAGCGGCCGCCCTGGTTGACGGAACCGCTATTCCTTATACGGAATTCGAAATGGAAATCAACCGGTTGGAACAAGAATACATGGAAAAGAATCTGCGCCAGCCCGAACCGGAAAAATTGAAAGAGATGAAAAAGGGCGCCATGGATCATCTGATCGGCCGGGAACTGCTATACCTGGACAGCAAAAACAAAGGGATGAAGATAGATGACGCGGAATTGGACGGTAAATTAAAGGCTCTGCAAGCCCAGTTTTCCAGCCCGGAAGAGTATCAGCAGGCTTTGGCTCAAATGAATATGACCGACCAGGACCTTAAAGAAAACTTTCGTCGAGCTCTTACCGTGGAACAATGGATCACCAAGGAATTTGTGGACAAAGTCTCCATTGCCGATCAGGACGTCCAAAATTACTATGATAAGCACCCTGAATATTTCAAAAAGCCGGAAACAGTCCGGGTCAGCCACATTCTGATCTCCGCCGGCGCCCAGGCCAAGGAAGAAGACAAAAAAGAAGCCCGCAAGAAAATTGACGATATCAAGAAAAGGTTGGACGCCGGTGAAGACTTCGCCGCCTTGGCCAAGGAATTATCTCAGTGTCCCAGCAAGGAAAAAGGCGGAGATTTAGGATTCATCAGTCGAGGTCAAACCGTCAAGCCTTTTGAGGAAGCGGCTTTCAAATTGGCTCCGAACCAGATCAGCGATGTGGTCGAAACAACCTTCGGATACCATGTGATCAAGAGTGTGGACCGTCAACCGGCCGGTGTGACCCCCTTGGCCGATGTGAAGGCTCAGATCAAGGAATTTCTGAAAAATGAACAGGCCGGACAAAAGCTGAACGCTTATGTGGCCGGACTCAGGGAAAAAGCCAAGATAGAGGTTTTGGTATTGGATAAATAAATCGATTACGCCAGGGGGTTTTCGCCCCCTGGCGGCTTAATGCGGATTTTGCGGTCGTCTTCATAACTCACAATCGCTTTAAAAACGCTTCCACCCGAGCTACGTCTTCCGGCCGGTCCACTTCCGGGGAATCCAAATCCGTCATTACCACTTTGATGCCGTAGCCATATTCCAAGGCCCGGAGTTGTTCCAATTTTTCGAGATTTTCCAGAATCCCGGGGGAAAGCTTGACAAAAAGCCGGAGAAACGATGCCCGGTACGCGTAGATACCAATGTGCTTATAATATTCCCCGGCTCCACCTTCGCGAGGCCAAGGAATAGGGGCCCTGGAAAAATAAAGAGCCATCATGTTTCGATCAAAGACGACCTTGACATGGTTCGGGTCCTGGATTTCCGACGGATCCGTGGTTTTGATGATCGGCGTGGACATATGCAGACTCGAGTCCCGCAGCAAGGGTTCGATCACCTGGGCGATCTGCCGGGGATCGAAGGCCGGCTGGTCTCCCTGGACATTGACGACCAAGTCCTGATCCGCCACTCCCAACAGGTCGATGGCTTCCGCCAGGCGATCCGTTCCGGAAGGATGCTCCTTCCGGGTCATAACCACTTCCCCTCCAAATTCGATGACCCGGTCAAAGATACGTTGATCGTCGGTTGCGACCACCACCCGGTCCACCCCGGACACGGACCTGGCGCGTTCATATACATGTTGAATCATGAATTTTCCAGCTATCCGACACAGGGGTTTACCGGAAAATCGGGAAGACCCGTATCGAGCCGGCAGAAGGACATACGTTTTCACGATCGACCTCACCAATAACGTCAGTTGAAATAATTATAGCGGCCGGGCTTAGTCCCGGCCGCCGGCGAAAATTACCTGACGGCTGTCGCGGCCTTATCGGCGGCGCTCAGCAGGCGGGTGAAGTCGGCGTCGGACATGTTAAGGTTGATCTGCCAAACCAGAAACCGGGATAGAACCTCCGCGGTTTTAGGCAAATCTTCCGGGAGGTAATTCAGAGTCCGACCATCGGAATAATTGAACGGCCAGCCGCCGGCCATGGGGGTCTTTTTTTCCAGGAGATGTTCCCAACGGCCATAATAATGCCAGGTATTGTTGCAAAAGTAGACGGCGCCGGCCTGGTTGTCCGCTAAAACCTGGTTAAAGGCCTTGGCGTAGTCCGCGTCCGGTAAAGCAAAGGCGAGGAAAGTCGCCGTATCGCCGTCAGGATCGGGCAGATGACGGAAAGTCACCCCGGGCAGGTGGGCCAGGTGGTCCTTGAGTCGTTTTTTATTGTCCCTTTGCTTCTGCAGGATCATGGGCAGCTTCCGGAGTTGGGCCAGACCTATCGCTCCCTGCAGTTCCATCATCCGATAGTTGAAGCCGAAAAAGCTGCGGCCTTCGTTGCCGCGTCCCACCGGACGATGGTCATGGCCATGGTCATGATATTCGGAAGCCCTGGTCCATAGAACCGGGTCATTGGTCACCACCATGCCGCCTTCACCGGTCGTCATGGTTTTGACCGAATCAAAAGAAAAAGTCCCTAGGCGACCAAAGGTTC
>JADFXS010000416.1:2627-3229 GCA_015233515.1 Deltaproteobacteria bacterium
ACGACCATGATAAGTTCCACCGCAAGCTTGGGCTGTATCTTCTATCACGGGAATATCGCCGGCCGCGGCGAGTATTTCCTCGATCCGGGCCATGGATCCCAACATATGCACCGGGATGACGGCCTTGGTCCGCGCCGTGATTTTCTTTTTGATATCCGCCGGGTCAAGATTGAGGGTTTGGTCGATTTCCGCCATGACCGGGATGGCTCCAGCGTCCAATACCGCTTCCCAGGTGGCGACAAAGGTAAAGCCGGGGACGATGACCTCGTCCCCCGGACCGATTCCCAAAGCCAGTAACGCCACTTTCAGAGCCGATGTCCCCGAGGACACGGCCAAGGCTTTGGCGGCCCCGGTGTATTCGGCAAAAGCCTCTTCAAATTCCCGGCATGCTCATTCATATCCCGCCGGACGTTTATCATGAAACAATGAACACGGGCTGGGAAGCATTGAAACTCATCGCTATCTATGATCCTCCAGGACCCGAATCATTTTTGCGTTCCCTGCCCGAGTGCACGGTAGTTCCCGCCGGGAAAATACCGGAGTAAATTTCCACTACCCCGCAACAAACTGCGGGGTAGTTTATTTCTCCGCGGCCATCTCGA
>JADFXS010000417.1 GCA_015233515.1 Deltaproteobacteria bacterium
GAGATTTTTCCCTTCGGTCGTGATGACAGACATTGTGGCTGATGGAAAAAAGCGGAGGAAAGGAGATTTAGCCCACACTATTTCGAAAAAACTTTCGAGAACCGCTATAACTCCACGCATTCCATGACCGAATAAGCTAAATTCGATTTTGGCCGACCAACATCGATAATAAGTTAGGGTCAGAGCAAAGCTGAATCGCTGTTATACGTCACCCGCATGGCCCGCGGCGGGCAGACCGACATACATAGTTCACAGGCATTACATAAGTTTGGCTCGAATACTACTTCCATTTCAGGACGCTTGACGAACAGGGCTCCGGTGGGGCAAAGCGAGGTACATAAACCGCAGTGGAAGCAGGTTTCTTCGTCGCGCCGCACATCCTGTTCCACGGTTTCAACTTTTACGCCCACTTCCTTGAGGTATTTAATACCTTCCTGGAAATTTTTGTGCAGGCCGGATAGTTCGATGACCACTTGGCCTTCTTTACGAGGAAAAACCGTTGCCTGGTAAATATTGAAGGTCAGGTCGAAGCGACGAACCAAGTCGCAGACCAACGGGCGGTCCACCAGGGTCTTGGGGAATGATAGTCTAAGTATCTTGGAATACATGGCCGACCTCCCTTATATCCTCGCCGGGCCGGAGCGAGACTTGGAGCGCCGCGGGCCTAGTCGCGACGACCAGGACTTAAGCGCGAAACGGTTAAATTCAATCACGCCAGCTTATCGTGAACGCGTTTAAAACCGGGCAAGGAATTTTCAATCACCTTTTCCGGGACACAGTAACATAGACGGAAGTAGCCGGGGCCGCCAAAGCCCGAACCCGGAACGCCCAGAATATTTTCCTTTTGCAGTTCACGGATGAAGGCGACATCATCAGCCACCGGGGACTTCGGGAACAAATAAAAAGCCCCCTGCGGAACGGTCAAGCCATAGCCGGCTTCCTTCAAGCCTTTCACAAACAAATCCCGGCGTTTCCTGTAAATATCTATATCCACGTGGCAGCCTTGAAGTCGAGCCACGGCTCTCTGCATCAAGGCTGGAGCATTGACAAAGCCTAAAACACGGTTGCAGAGAATCAAACCGGCTATCAACCGGGTTTTACGCGGCATATCGGGGTGAACCGCCAGAAAGCCGATGCGCTCACCGGGCAAGGACAGGTCTTTGGAATAAGATGTCAGGCTCAATGAATATTGATAATGATGAAAAACGCTGGGAACCTGCACTCCATCATAGACGATTTTGCGATAGGGTTCGTCGGCGATCAGAACCACCGGCCTTCCGACCTTGCTGCTCATTTTTTCTAGAAGGCCGCCCAGTTCGCGGAGATTTTCTTCCGGATAAACGACTCCGGTCGGGTTGTTAGGAGAATTGATCAAAACGGCCCTGGTTCTGGAAGTGGCCGCCGCCGCGATGTTATCCAGATTCAAGGTAAAATCCGGATTGGTGTCGGCTAGTTTAATCACGCCCTGGTGATTGTCTATATAGAAATTGTATTCAACAAAATATGGACGAGGGACAATAACTTCGTCGCCGGGGTCCAGAACGGTTTTAAGGGCGACGTTCAAGGCGCCGCCGGCCCCGCAGGTCATGAGAACGTCATCGGCCGAAAAGCGCCGGTTCTGCTCGCGGCTTATGTAATCGGCGACCTGGGCTCGCACTTCCGGCCAGCCGGCGTTGGACATATAGGCATGACGCCCGGGGGTCTCCTCAGCGGCCAGTTCCTGGAATACGGTCCGAAACTTTTCCGGTGGTTCGAGATCCGGATTGCCCAGGGAAAAATCAAAAACATTTTCCGCGCCGACTTGAGCCTTCAAACGGGTCCCGGCCTCGAACATTTCGCGAATCCAGGAGGCCCGATCGATAAATCCCTCTATCTTATTAGCTAAAGGCATTTTACACCTCGAATTGAGCTGTCCAAGCAAATTTTTGTGCAAAAAGTAACGGACCCGCATGGGCCCGTTTCAAATTTCCATGAACTGGCGGCAGGAATATACCGCCGGGCAGCCAAGCTCATCCGAAAATTTTAGTGATTTTTTCGTTAAGCGTGTCGGCGGTAAAGGGTTTGACGATATAATTGCTGACCTTGGCCTTGACCGCCTCAATGATGTTTTCCTGTTGCGCTTCGGCCGTAACCATCAGAAATGGCGTTTCCTTGATCTCCGGCGTGGACCGCACGTGCCTTAAAAGCTCAATACCGGTCATGTTAGGCATGTTCCAGTCACTGATGATCAAATCGACTTTTTCCCTTTCCAACAGCGATGCCGCGTTAACTCCGTCGTCGGCTTCGAGGATGTTAGTAAAACCAAGCTGCCGCAAGATGTTTTTCACAATCCGACGCATGGTGGAAAAATCATCAACAATCAAAACCTTCATATTTTTATCGTACGCCATTACCCGGTTTCTCCCTGTTATCAGACTACTACTTCATTCTAAACGGTGACGGCTATCCTCGGCAAGGACTTTTTTCCGATAAGGATCTTATGATACCTGAATACGATAGCGAGTTAGCATTTATAAACAGAACCGTTTCGATTTGCCCCCAACATGCCGCTCTGTTTAATTGGCGGTAATTCGCTCGCGATAAGGATAAAAATCGCCACGACGCAGTTTATTGGTTTTCATAATAATGGTTTCATTGGTCATCGTATGGAAGACTATCCGCCGGCCTTTCAAGCCGCCCACATCTTCGGAGACGATAGGAATGCCTTTGCTTTTTAATATTTTTCGCGCGATTTTCACATTTTTTTTGCCGATGTCCGACGATAAATCATTCCATGATTTCGAGGCGCCGCCGATGATCTGAGCTTCCAAGTCCTCGATTCGACTCCCCTGGCTGAGCATCATGCGAATGAGGGCGGGAATGGCCACATCGCCGAACTGGGGTGTGGTTTTATTCAGCCATCCGGCTTTAGGATAAAGGAAATGGTTTATACCGCCGGTTTTAAGGCGCCGATCATGCAAGCAGACCGCCACGCAAGTCCCCACAATCGCAGTCACCAGGGACGGTTCCACGGTTGAAAAGATATATCCTGGTTGCAGGTGATAACGATATACTTCTATTTCCGTAGTAGTGGTCATAAAATACCTCTAAATATGCACTTAAATACTTCTTCCTACTATATCATCTTGTTGATGGCAATACAATTCCACTGTCCCTAATTCACTACTTGCGGGCGTCGAGGCGCGTAACTCCTGGCTGCAACGCTCGTTTCCCGATTTT
>JADFXS010000418.1 GCA_015233515.1 Deltaproteobacteria bacterium
CTGTTCGACAGAAAGTTTGGACATTATGAGTGATCATTCTTCCACTGAACTTCCGGCAATGACCGCCGAAAAAAAAACGCCCGATCTTCAGCCCTTACCAAAGTCTTCTCCCTCCTTACTCGGAATTCTGTTGAGTCGGCGGATGGCCGTGGCCGCCTTGATGGGGTTCAGCGCCGGATTACCCCTGCTCCTGACCAGTACCTTGCTGCAAGCTTGGATGAAGGAAGAAAAAGTCAACCTGGAGATCATTGGTTTGACGGCCCTGATTGGTTTACCTTACACTTTAAAGTTTCTATGGTCGCCGATCATGGATCGTTATACGCCGCCATTTTTGGGCCGGCGCCGGGGATGGTTGCTGATCAGTCAAATTTTATTAATGATTTCCATAGTCGGTTTGGGACTGAGCGATCCCCGGTATTGTCCGTGGTTCACGGCCATTGCCGCTATCCTGGTGGCTTTTTTCAGCGCCAGCCAAGATATCGTCATTGATGCCTACCGTCGCGAAGATCTGGCGGACGAAGAGCTTGGTCTGGGATCGTCCTTTTATGTCAACGGTTACCGCGTCGGCATGTTACTGGCTTCCGGCGGCGGACTGATCATGGCCGATAAATTTTCGTTTCCCATTGTTTATTTTTTCATGGCCGCTTCCTTGGCGTTAGGCTTTATTACCACGCTGATCACCCCGGAACCCCAGGTGGAGCAGGGGGCACCCCGCTCCTTGAAAGAAGCGGTCTTCGAGCCCTTTATCGATTATTTTACTCGACCGGGCGCGTTGTGGATTCTGGTTTTCATCCTGTTCTACAAACTTGGCGACCAAATGGCCAGCGCCATGACTACTCCATTTTATTTGGAACTAGGCTTTACCAAAACGGAAATCGGCGCCGTGGTCAAACTTTTCGGCTTCTGGGCCCTGGTCATCGGCGGTTTTGTCGGAGGGGCTTTGATGGTCCGTTTGGGTATCAAACGGTCCTTATGGTTATTTGGTATCCTGCAGGCGTTGACCATTCTCAGTTTTTCCGTATTGGCAAAAATCGGTCCCAGTACTCCCGCCTTGGCCGCGGCCATCGGGTTGGAAAATTTTGCCGGTGGTATGGGAACTTCGGCTTATGTGGCCTTCATGGCCAGTCTGACCAATAAAAAATTCACCGCCACTCAATACGCACTCCTCAGCAGTCTGATGGGGGTCCCGCGCGTCCTGCTTTCCGCGCCAACCGGATACCTGGCCACCTTAACCGGATGGCCGATGTATTTTATCGTTTGCACTTTAATGGCTATTCCCGGATTGCTTCTTCTCTTGAAATTCGCACCGCTGAATAAAAACGAGGACTGATACTTTCTAGCTCGCTCGCACCAAGTCATTCCCGTTTCCAGAAACAAACCGCCTGTGAAGCCGACACTATTCCGGTCCGGAATCAGATGCAGCAAATTGAATTGGAAGGAAACAAGCTCGGAAAAAAACTCAGGCCGCTGATTCTGTCGTCAGACACAGCGGCCTGCTGGACCAGACTTCCTATAATGCCGTGAAGAACCGCCGAACAGTGACCCGTCACCCAAAGGCTTAGCCTATTATACGCGGGACCCGCCGAACAGACCGGGCACGCACATCCAAGAAGCCACACGAGGCCAAGGCCTCATTTCCCCTGTCCGGCTTAAGTCTCTCACAGAGTGATAGGTATGTCAAGTAAAATTTTATATTATTTATATAAAATTATAGGACTTTGATTCTACATTGACCTTACCAGTATGTGTCTTATGATAATACATAAATACAATCCAAGATATAGTGGTTAAATAAAATAATATGCTATAAATTGTAGTCACTGACTTCGAGTGAAATCCCTTTTGTCATTAAGGGATTATTCCTGGCCATGTGACGAAATATGTTCTTGATAATCGAACGGCTGACGCATTATTAAGTGGATTTTCTTGGCGAACGTTGAAGCGCGGCGACAAGTATTTTAACTTGATTTACTTCGTTTTTCGGTTCAAAGTGACGATCTGGATAACTAATGTATTACCCAATTTACAGCATACTATACACTGGAGCGATTCTTTCCATCGGTCCGTACTTGCTTATGCGCGGTCGGAAATCCGGTAAATACGCCTGGAATATGACTTCGCGCCTCGGCTTTGGTCTGGCGCCTCTGCCTCCCAAATCAAACCCCCGGGTTTGGGTTCACGCCCTTAGCCTGGGAGAGGTCCAGTCATCGGTGGAGTTAATCCAACGGCTGAGTCAAGAAGGCTGCGAGCTGTGTTGCTCCACGACTACCCGAACCGGTTATGAAGCCGCTCGTCGCCGATTACCGGAAATTCCGTTGTTTTCCATGCCGCTGGATCTGCCTTCGTCCGTAAAGCGGACCGTCGACGCTATTCGCCCGGACCTTCTGGTCATCATCGAAACTGATATTTGGCCAAACTTGCTCGCCGGCTTATCGGCTCATTCCATTCCGGCCGTCTTGATCAATGCCCGACTTAGCCCTCGCTCATTTCGAGGTTACAGCCTGATCAGCGGCTTTTGGGGGCGAGTTCTGAATACATTTTCCATCATTGCTTGTCAGACCCAGGTGGACAAAGACCGTTTTTTAGCTTTAGGGGCATTGGAAAGCCGAGTCTTGGTGACCGGCAATCTCAAATTCGATCGGCCCTGGCCGGAAACCGGCCCGGAAATCCGGCAGAATCTGTTGTGGGAAACCGGGTTACCCGACGGGCTGTGGATCGTGGCCGGCAGCACTCATCATGGCGAAGAAGAAGCATTGCTTAACATCTACGCTTCCTTGCGGACGCGTTTCCCGCACTTGCGGCTCCTGATCGCTCCGCGGGATCAGGAACGTAATTCCGCGGTTTGGCGTTTGATCAATCAACGATTTCTGTCGGTTAACCGCCGAACCGACGGTCGACCGCACCCGGACTGCCAAATATTTTTATTGGACACATTGGGCGAACTGGATCGATTTTATGAACTGGCGGATTTGGTCTTCATAGGCAAGACTCTGCCTGGAGCAGGGGAGGGTGGCGGACAAAACCTTTTGGAACCGGCCAGCCGATCAAAGCCGGTCCTGTTTGGTCCGCGCATGCACAATTTTTCCCAAGCGGCCCAGTTGATGGTTGAAGCGCGGGGCGGCCGCCCGGACAGAGACGTCACGGAATTGGAAGCGGCCATGGCCGAATTACTAACCGATACTCCTGGGCGGCAGGAGCTGGGCCGCCGGGCCGCC
>JADFXS010000419.1 GCA_015233515.1 Deltaproteobacteria bacterium
TGTAGGAGTTCTTGGACGGAAGCTTTATAATTAACGATATAATCGATAATCGCTTTTGTATTCACGCAGCAATTATGTCTTTCCATCTGATATCTCCGCAGGATTGCGTACGAAATCCATAACAATCATAATAATATATAATTGATCATAAAAAAGTCAAGTTCAATATTTTATACCTATATATTGATGCTAATTATTGGCTCTTTGGCATATTTTGTGTCTAGAGTTTTAAAGAATTAGCAGGTGGGAAAAAAAGATTGAACATGCAAGCGAGCGCATTCCCCGTAGCTTGCTATGAGGTTAGCGAGCAAAAAAATAAAAACACTTTCGTTCTTTGACATGTCGAAGGTTTCAAGCAGTTCGCCGGGTGGAGCTTCGACACCCGGCGAGCCCGGTTCCGGCCATTTGCCCAAATGGGCTTTATTGAGAAAATGTACCGAAACCGGCTGGTGTTACACAAACTTCTAGAGCCTGAATAAAAAGCTGTCAACGAGGCGGGATTCGTCGACGGTTACTCCCAGACCGGGGCCGGTTAAAGGGAAGGCTTGGCCGCCGAAGCTGAAAAGCAAGTTATCAGTGATAATGTCGCTATCTAGGATGAGCTTGGTCAGGCAACCTTCCAGATAAATCAGATCGGGTTGAGTGGCGGCGAAGTGACGGCCGGCGGCGCTCAGGAGCCCCAATTCGCCCACTTGGCAGCCAAGCATACAGACTAGACCCGCTTGGCGAGCAAGATCAAGCAGCTTGAGGGTTCGCCACGGGCCGCCACATTTGGAAAGCCTTAAATTAAAGCCATCCACGGCTTGATGAGCGATAAGTGTTTTCGCCTCGGTTTGTGTACAGATCGATTCATCAGCCAAGATCAATGGTTTGACTCTTTCTTTTACGTAAGCCAAGCCTGAGACCTGTTCCTTGGGCACCGGTTGTTCCACGGCCTCTAAATTAAAAGCGTTCAAGGCCTCGATTCGCCTCACCGCTTCCTCCGGTTCCCAAGCGCCGTTGGCATCGGCTCGGAGTCGGATTTCCGGGCCCAAGGAATGCCTGATCATGGCGGCGGTCTCCAGGTCATGTTCACCGCCGACCTTGAATTTAATTTCTTTTAGCCCCAGAGATTGAATCAAGGTCAATACTTGAGAGAGCTTGCCAAGAGAGTCAAAAGGAATGACGCCGCTGTAGGTCATGACCGAGCGAACCGGGCCGAGGGAGTTCACGGCCGGCTGGTCCTGGATTTTCCCGGCCAAATCCCAGAGAGCTGTTTCCAGAGCGCAGGCTGAAGCCGGGCGCCGGTCTAAAAAAGATTCAGGAAAAATGTCGGACATGAGGCCTAGCGCTCGATCCGGAGAAAATTCCTGCTTCATTAAAGCGGGTAGATAATCCCGGCGAAGAGCCTCGATGGACGCATCCAGGGTTTCGCCGGTCACGTAGGGGCGGGGGATTCCCTCGCCGAAACCGCTCCGGCCGGATTCTGAAGTAAGTTTAACCACCAGGTTTTGAGTGGCTTCATTACAGGCCAAGCTATGTTGTACTGGCCGGCTGAAAGGCCATCTGACCAGAAAGACTGATGAGCTGATTATTTTCATTCCTGATTTCACTCGCACTTTCCAGTGTTTCGATCTTACTCCACTCATACCAGGCCTCGGGAGCGCTGTAAATATAAGAACCAAGCAAGGTCAGGCACTTGGCGGAAATTCGATCCATTTCCCTCGCCGCGGCATGGGTCAGAGGATCATCAATGGCCAGGAGGTATTTCCCGTGGGAACGGCGGTGGTTGAGAGCGAATAAAATAGGGGCTTTGGCTTTTTTGACCAAAACATCCAGGGTTCGGTCAAGTTTCATTTTTAATCCCAGGAAATCGATTTGCCGGTCGTTATAAGGTCGCCATGCTTCCATTTCATCACATTGGGTGATGAGTACCCGTCCTTGAGCGAGTTCCCTGAGCATGCTGAAGAAAACCTGGCCGTCTTTGGGGTCGAGCAACCTGACGCCGATTTTGGCGGCCAGGTTTTCCATACGCTCTTTCAGAGCCTTGGTTTTGCAGTGGCATAATATGGTCACGGGATATCCCCACGCGGCCAAGGCGCAAGGCATAAACTCAACCGCCCCGAAGTGTCCTGTGACCAGGATAACTCCGCGGTGTTGAGTCAAGGCTTGATCGAGCAGCTCCAATCCCTGAGCCTTGATGCGGCATCTCGTCATTTTATTGATTTGCTTCAAGGATTTTAAGGCGAGAAAAAATTTTTCGAAATAATGGTCGATCATCCCGGATATAGTCTTAGAACACAGGAAATTGATTTCCGACGAAGAACGGGTATGACCTAAGGCTAGAACTTGGGCTCGATGGATACCCTCCTTTTTGGAGGTGTTGAGAAGGAAATAAAGAAATCCTTGCCAACCCAGATAGGCTCGAGCCAGGCGCAAGGGAAGAAAGCGGAAGAGAAGCATGCTGAACGTGGATTGAAGAAACCGGCTTAGGTCTTGGCGTCTGACGTAAGAAAGCCGGGTGCCAAAGGAGTTGAACATTAAGCTGCCTCCTGGAGTCGGTTCACGTGACGAAACAGATTCAAAATGCGATTAAAAAGAAAATCCCTTTTCTTTTCATGAGCTGCTCAGATTTACATTTGTCACTTGCCGGGGATCACTTTGCTATTGGTCAGCGGCTGTTCACGTGATAGTCATTAGCAAAAGGCAGGCCATAATAGATTTCATTTATAAAATATTGAAATAGTTTAATAAAGAATGACTATATTTTGAACGCCCTGACGCTTTTCAATAAGGCCGGTAATTTTTTCCTAACAAATAAGCCGGGATAGGTAATTGAGTAGGAAATTTGGTTCCGATCTTTAAGGGCTAGGGTTGTGAAAAAAGAAATAATTAAAAATTACTGTGAAAGGTTCCCGTCGGGACTAATTGTTACGACGATTAATGAGGAGTATCGATATGGGTAAGGTCGGCATTTTATTTCGCTGCGACCAAGGCCGGCGGCGGCCTCGATCGCGGCTGGGGAGCTATAGCCCTGTTTCAGCTCATTTGCGGACTTTGCGTTTGCCGAAGGTCGGTTCGGCCGCCGGAATGGGCGGCATCTGCCAGGTGGCGGTCAACGGCACCGGAGTATCCCGGTTGATAATCACGTCGAAGACCGTGGGCTGGCCGGATTTCAGGGCCGCTTCAAAGGCCGGAGCAAAATCCCCCGGCTTTTCTATCCGGTAGCCTTGAG
>JADFXS010000420.1:0-1213 GCA_015233515.1 Deltaproteobacteria bacterium
GCTTCGGGAGCCGGAGATGGAACCATCAGAACCTGGGATGTCAAAACCGGAAAGGAAAAGGCTGTTTTTCGAGGCCACGAAAGAAGAGTCTCCTCGGCCCGCTTTAGTCCGGACGGCCGAACGCTAGCCTCGGGAGCCGGGGATGACACGGTCAGAATTTTTGAGGCCGATACCGGAAAAGAACTGAATGTGTTGCGAGGACACGAGGGCCCGATATCATCCATCGCCTTTAGCGCGGACGGCCAAACCGTGGCTTCGGGTTCCCTGGATAAAACCATCAGGTTATGGGAAGCAAAAACCGGGCGGGAGCTGATGGCGCTGCGAGGACACGAGGGACAAGTATTATCGATAGCCTTCAGCTCCGATGGCCGCACCCTGGCTTCGGGTTCCCTGGATAAAACCATCAGGTTGTGGGAAGCAAAAACCGGGCGGGAATTGACCGAGCTGCGGGGGCACGACGGCCCGGTATCATCCGTTTCCTTCAGCCCGGCCGACCTGACTCTGGCTTCAGGCTCCCTGGATAAAACCATCAGGTTGTGGGAAGTGGAAACCGGGCGGGAATTGATGGTGCTGCGGGGGCACGATGGTCCGGTGTCTTCAGTTTTTTTCCGACCTGACGGCCGAACCCTGGCTTCGAGCTCCGAGGATAAAACCATCAGGCTGTGGGATCTGGGGGGTGGGGATTTGGCTCAGCTCCTCTCCCAAATCAACGCTTACACCGAACTGGGTTTCTCCTATACTCTCGATAAAAACGTCGTGATCACCGCTAAAGAACCACGCCGACTCGCCCAATCCCGCCTGGAAGCCGCCCAAGCCGGCAGGATACCCTGGTGGCCGGACGGGGGGAGATCATGGGCGGAATTTTATCGGAATACGTTGAAGCAATTGGAGGTTCGCCCTAAACTGACCGGGACGGGCGAATAAAGGAGAATATCCGTGAAAAGATGTCTGCTTTGTATCTGCTTTTTAGGGGTGGGCTTATTTTTCATCCGACCGGCTTTTTCTCCGGTGACCCTGGCCGTCGAGCCGTCATTATCCAGTTCCGAGAGCCGGGTTTTCACCAATGCCCTGGGGATGAAATTTCTTTTGCTTCCGGCGGGGGCTTTCATGATGGGCAGTCCGGCCACGGAAATCGGGCGGGACGATGAAGAGATCCGGCACCAGGTCACGATCACGAAACTTTTTTATATTCAAACTACGGAAGTGACGGTTG
>JADFXS010000420.1:1275-2607 GCA_015233515.1 Deltaproteobacteria bacterium
CGAGCGGAAACAGAAGGCTGGGCTTTTACTTGGAATGGCGCCAAGTGGGAAAAACTGTCAGGGATATATTGGGATAATCCCGGTTTTTCTCAAACGGATTCACATCCGGTCACCTGCGTTTCATGGAACGATGCCCGGGAATTTATAACGTGGCTGAACCGGGTTGAACCACAGGGGCGTTATCGTCTACCGACGGAAGCGGAATGGGAGTATGCCGCGCGCGGCGGAACCGCTACTTCTCGGCATTGGGGTGACGAACCCGACCAAGCCTATCTTTATGGCAATGTCGCCGACCAGGCCGCCAAACGGACATTCCCCCAAATTCATGGTCACGAATGTGATGACGGCTATGTATTTACCGCGCCGGTGGGAAGTTTTGCCCCGAACCAGTTCGGGCTATACGATATGATCGGAAACGTGTGGGAATGGTGTCAAGACTATCATGCCGAATTTTCATCCTCTCCCGTCGCCGACCCCATGGGTCCTTCTTCCGGTTCATATCGAGTCTTTCGAGGCGGTAGCTGGACCAGCATGCCCAGTGACGCGAGATCGGCGGCCCGGGTCGGCAGCGAACCGGACAACCGGAACAACTACCTGGGCTTTCGCCTGGCTAGAACGCCGTAAATCGGGCGGGGGCTTAAGAGAACCGTATGATATTTTTCAATAAACATGTATAAAAACAATATGTTTTAATGTATTTCCCGTAGGACCCTATTTGATGTGAACTTATGCCTCAAGGCTTAGGGTGGCCGCCTTGATTTTTCTTTCCTTGACCGCTATCCAATTTTGAGCCAACTGCTTCAAGAGGAGGCGCCACCGGTTGAGGTTCCTGGATGCCACCAGAGAGCTCTATCTCTTTCAAATATTGGCCCCCCTCTCGAGGTAACCAAGTAAATCTTTGAAATTATTAACTACCATCCTAAAAATCCGCTCTGTTTTGGACGGTAATTGGCACAAATATAATAAAGCTTCAGAAATTATGGGGTTATTACGTAAACCGCGGTAATGTCGGAATACTCAGTGTCCGCATCGATAAATACTCTTGCCTGCATTCCACTGCTTGCCGCGGCTAAGGTAACAGCTAGCATTTCTTTTCTATTGGCGGTGGGCAGCCTAAACCATCGGCCGGTAAAATAATTATTCGTATCGGACAAATTTATATAATAATCACCCCAGCCGACACCCACCTGTTTTATAGAAACAACATACCAATTCGGATTAGCGGTAACTGCATTTGTGGTCGCGATGAGAAATAACGCACAAGCAGCTAAAAATATTACAAAACACCTCTTTTTCATTGATTTGTCCCTTTCTTTATAAAAATTTTGATAA
>JADFXS010000420.1:2684-3214 GCA_015233515.1 Deltaproteobacteria bacterium
CATGGCCGGCATTAAAATGTCCGCGTTGATAGAAGAAAAAACCTTTGTCCATAAGGGCCTCTTACAGGAAACATGCTTCAGAATAGCCGACTGGGTCTGATTTCTAATCATTTAATAACAGCAACATTACCGGTGTCAAATCAACCGCCATCTGGCCGGACAGATTGATCAAATAATTAGTTTTTAAGTCATCGTCACTCATAATAGTGGCAGTGGCGGTGGATGAGTGCTTGCCGCTGGGAACGTAGCAAATGGTAAAGGCGGTGGATGAGCCGGCGGCAATCGTATGTGAGGGTGGCTGCTGGATTATAATAAACTCACTCGCCTGGGGCCCGGTTATTTGTACTTGTGGTGAGCCGGTCAGATTAAGGATATCATTACCTTTATTCTCAATGGTAAAAACGATGTCCTTGGATCGGCCGGTTTTGGCGGCCAAAAATCTAAAATTCCCTCCGTTGGAAATTTCATAGAGCTATTGTTTGACGTTGATATCCGGACCAGGGCCTCGAGAATAATTCCGGTTGGGAAGG
>JADFXS010000421.1:0-373 GCA_015233515.1 Deltaproteobacteria bacterium
GCTGGCGAAAGGCCTATCAGCGGTATTATCTGGCCTTCCAGGCCACCGGCGGTTATTGGACCGGGATAAATGCGGCCACCTCGAGCCTGATTTTAGGAGATCGGGACTCAGCCCTCCGACTTGCGGCTAGCGATCGAGAAATTTGCCTCAAGGAAACCGCCAAGCTGTCTAAAGATCATCCGGACTGGTACTGGTTGATGGCCACTTTGGCTGAAGCCGCCTTGATCCATCAAGATTGGCCTGAAGCTGTGCTTTTTTACTCCGAAGCCGCCGGCCGGATCGGATCCAGATTCGGTGTATTTGGCAGCAGTGACCGCAACGCTTGCTTAGTACTGACCGCCCTGAATGATGAAATCGAAATTACATGGAGAAT
>JADFXS010000421.1:383-3213 GCA_015233515.1 Deltaproteobacteria bacterium
TGCTGAACCGGATATCGAACGGAAAATAAAAAACGCTTTCCAGATTCCTCAAGTGGTGGTCTTCACTGGGCACATGCTTGATCGACCGGGTCGATTGGAACCGAGATTTCCGGCATGCTTGGAAGGTCAGGTCAAGCAAAATATCCGGGAGCGGCTGATTAACATGGACGGCCGAATCGGTTTTGCCTCCGGCGCCTGCGGCGCGGACATTATCTTTTTGGAAACGGTTTTGGAACTGGGCGGTCAGATGCATTTGGTATTGCCTTTCAACCTGGACCAGTTTCTCAAGGAAAGGGTGGCCATAATCCCTGACAGCGATTGGCCTTCACGTCTGAACCGACTGATGGAAAAAGCCACCGATGTGATTTGGGCCTCGTCCCAACCCATGCGTGATTCGATAATTTCCTTCCAATACACAAACTTGCTGCTACTGGGCCTGGCAAAAATCAAGGCGAAACAATTTCTGACCGATGTGATCCCCATGGCGGTTTGGGATGGTCGCCCGGGAGACGGACTTTACGGGACAGCCCATACCGTGGAAGATTGGCGCGGACGTGGACTGTCAGTGGAAATTATCGCTCTGGATCAGCTCCTCGGATCCGACCAATCATCAAAAACGATAAATAAACTACCGGCCTCCCAAATAGAATCGCCGCCTGTCCCAACCCCTGAAAAATATGAAGAAACCATCAAGGCCATCCTTTTTGCCGACGTAGTTGGTTTCAGTAAATTAGGTGATCTGGATATCCCTCTTTTTGTGGAATATTTTCTTGGCGGGATAGCCGAAGTCATTGCCAAAAATAAATATCACCCCTTATTAAAGGCCACTTGGGGTGACGGGATTTATCTGATATTTGATACCGTCCGTGAAGCCGGTTCTTTTGCCCTGGATCTAAGGGATTTTACCCTGGAGCAAGATTGGACGGGTTACGGTATACCCAAAAGCCTCAATTTGCGTATATCCCTCCATAGTGGACCGGTTTACCACTGCCGCGATCCTCTGATGGAGAAAATGGTATTCAGCGGCGGTCACGTAACCAGAGCCGCGCGTATCGAGCCGATCACTCCACCGGGTCATGTGTACGCCAGTAGTGAATTCGCGGCCATGGCCGCGGCCGATGAGGTTGAGGAATTCAGTTGCGAATATGTGGGCCTGATTCAGCTAGCCAAAAAATATGGCACGGTTCCTCTGTTCCACGTCCGCCGCTCCGAGATAAAGGTTTTTTGACTATTGAAGAAAATACCGCCAATCCCGTCATCAAAAAATCCATCGTTAGACCCAAAATTAATTTTGCCATATGACAACTCTTGTTGAAGGTTCAAACCGATTTAAACCCATTATATTACCTGAGGCGTAATAGATCTTGTCAAATCGATCTTTATTGAAGCCTCCCACAGCGAACGGCGAGGAATCTTCGACAGGCAAGGAACGAGAATGTTTGGTTTTTCTAAGTTAATCCTGCGACAAGCTAAGGGGAATGAGCCGGCTTTCATATTTGAAATAAATGTCCCCCATACTTTCGTTCGCTGTCAATACTTGGCCGAGCCGGATGAGGCCAGGCTGGTCGTTTCCCGATCCCGGTGGTAAAATTCATTCAGTTGCTCGAAGATGGTAAAATTGTTAATTATTCGTTTCATCTTAGGAGAAAAATTGACGGAAAAAGATTCGGCATATAAGTATTGGGCATTTATTTCTTATAGCCACCAGGACCGTCAATGGGGAGAATGGCTGCATAAGTCGTTGGAGACTTATTCTGTTCCTCGACGTTTGGTGGGCCGGCCAACCATCCATGGACCGGTCCCGCAACGTTTATTTCCCATCTTCCGCGATCGGGAAGAACTGCCCAGTTCCGCGGATTTAAGCCATAATATCGATGATGCTCTGGAAAAATCACGTTCCATGATCGTCATCTGTTCGCCGCGATCGGCCGCCTCCCGGTGGGTCAATCAGGAAATAATCAAGTTCAAAGCCTTGGGACATGAAGACCGTATCCTATGTTTGATCGTGGATGGCGAACCCAATGCCACGGACAAGCCCGAAAGCGGCCTGTTGGAGTGTTTCCCGGCCGCCGTCCGCTACCGGATCAATGAAAACGGCGAATTGACCGATGAAAGAACCGAACCTATTGCCGCGGATGTTCGCCCTCAAGGGGACGGCCAACTGAATGCCAAGCTAAAGATGCTGGCCGGATTGCTGGGGGTCAATTTTGACGAACTCAAGCAGAGAGAAAAACGACGACGGCTCTTTAGAAGAATTGAAATAGCCTTGATGACTATTTTTTTCCTGTGCGTGGTGGCCGCGGTTTGGTACCAGGGGCATTTGCAAGCCCAGGAGAATGCTAGAGCCCGATATCTACAGTTATCAGACCTGATGATCCAGCAAACCAAAGACGCGATAGCCGTGCGCCAGGATGCCGTAGCCACGGTATACGGGGCTCACGCCCTTCGTTATCGTCTCCTGGCCGGACAAGAACCAACCGAGACGGATTTGTTGTCGTCTCTGACGACGCCGGGCCGTTTGTTACGCAGTTTGAAGGATGCCAAGTTCGCTGGAGGACTCAGTCTTAACCCGGATGGGACGACCCTGGCCACCGGCGGTCTGGACGGCCATGTTCACCTTTGGGCCATGCCTGGAAGCCTCTCCATCCGGACCCTGCAAGGACATACGGCGGCGGTCTTCAGTGTCTCCTTCAGCCCGGATGGCCGATGGCTGGCCTCGGGTAGCCAGGATCGCACTATCAGGTTGTGGGACACCCAGACCTGGCAATCGGTGGCCATTTTCCAGGGACATCAGGATCGTGTCGCCGGCTTGGCTTTCAGCCCGGATGGT
>JADFXS010000422.1:0-1544 GCA_015233515.1 Deltaproteobacteria bacterium
TAAAACCGACCCCTGGGATCATGTGGAATCGGCCATGGCCCTGAACCTGGCCGGTTACGAACCACAGGCCCGCCTGGCCTTCCAGTGGTTGGCCGGGAAGCAATTGGAAGATGGGAGCTGGTATTCCTCCTATCGCCAGGACCAACCCGAAGACCGGACTCGAGACACCAACCAGTCTTCCTATATTGCGGTGGGAGTCTTTCACGATTATTTATTGCACCAGGACTTGGCCTTTTTAAGGCAAATGTGGCCGGTCGTGGAGGCGGCCCTGGAATTTGCCCTTCGCTATCAAGCTCCGGGAGGGGAAATATACTGGGCTTTGAGTCCGGAAGGGCGTCTGGACCATATGGCGCTGCTGACGGGGTCCAGTTCCGTATTTATGAGCATCAAGTGCGGCTTGGCGATAGCCCGTCGACTCAGGATCGAAAAACCGGCCTGGCGGGAAGCCTTTATTCGGCTAAAAGAAGCTATAAGCCTGCGGCCGCACAGTTTCAACATGACCAAATCCCGATATGCCATGGACTGGTTTTACCCCATTTTAACGGGAGCGGTTACCGGAGCCCAAGCTCACCGCAGAGTTTTAAAACATTGGAGCAAATTCGTGGTCCAAAGCCATGGTGTTTTGTGTGTTTCCGATCAACCATGGGTGACGATCGCCGAGACGGCGGAATTGGTCATCGCCTTGAGCGCCTTGGGCAACTACACCTTGGCTCGCATTGTATTCTGCTGGATTTTAGACCGGGTTTTTGAAGACAGCACTTATTGGGCCGGGTATACCTATCGGGACATGGTGATTTGGCCGGAAGATAAAATCACTTGGACCAATGCCGGAGTTTTGCTGGCCGCGGATGCCTTGGAAGAATTGACTCCCGCCAGTCGACTTTTCAGCCATGCCTTTTGGGAAGCCGAAGCTTCCGCCACGGTATGACGAGATAATAGGGGCCGGCTTTGGTCCGTGATCATCGTCCATATACTTTAAAAAAAGCCTATCGATACTTCGAGGAATTTTACGTCAACAGGTTCCTCCGCCCCCAATTGAAGTCTCTGGGATCCGGAGCCCAGTTCATGGCCCCGTGGCATGTGGAAATATTCGGCTGGCCGGTGGAAATCGGCCGCTTTGTCCAAGTCATTGCCGCTTCGGATATGAAAGTCCGTTTTTCGGTTTGGTCACCGCAACCCGATAAAGGCCGGATTCGCATCGGCGATTATTGCCTGATCTGCCCGGGCGTACGTTTAGGGTCGGCTTCGGCGATCGACATCGGCGACAACTGTATGCTGGCCCATGGGGTATATATCACCGATTCTGATTGGCACGGCTTATACGACCGCATTCAGACCCCTTCGACCTTCACCCCGATCACCATCGGCGCCAATGTTTGGATAGGCGATAGCGCCATAGTCTGTAAAGGTGTGACCATAGGAGAAAACAGCGTCATCGGGGCCGGAGCCGTGGTGGTAAACGATGTACCGGCCAACACGGTGGCGGCCGGTAATCCGGCCAAAGTCGTTAAACACCTCGATCTAAATGAAAAAATGAGGACCAG
>JADFXS010000422.1:1578-3205 GCA_015233515.1 Deltaproteobacteria bacterium
ACATTGACCGCATGGATCGGGATATGCTCAAAACCAATACCTGGTTCCATTGGCTCCATTATAAGTTTTTCCCCAGACCCGGAGAATAGCGTGGGAAGATGGCGAAGAAGTCATGACCTCGAGAATGTCCTGAAGAACAGGTTGATCCGCGCCTTCCCCAAAACTGCCGACCCGAAACCTGAAGTTTGAAAATTTACCGCACAATCGCTTGCTTTTCACGCAAACCTATATTATTTATAGCCGATTATTGAAGCTCCCCGCGACAAACCATGGGGAAGCTTCCACATGTAAGGAACGAAAGATTTTTAATTTTCGCTCGCCAACCCCGCGGCAAGCCGCGGGGAATGCGCTCGCCTGCATGTTCGACGGCCTGGCAATACCGGATCATTATGCCGGATAAGCGAGGCCGATTAATTTTTTCGGTAAGGGACAGCTATGCTTGATCTGATGCGCAAACACGCCAAGAGCTGGGTGGTCAGCGTGATCATCGGCCTCATCGCCGTGGTCTTTGTTTTCTGGGGGGCGGGCTCCTTTCGTAAAGATCGCGGAGGGCAAGTGGCCACGGTCAATGGTGACGTCATCAGCATAGGCGAATATCAAGAAGCCTATCGCCGTATTGTCGAAATGACCCGCAGCCAGTTCGGCGACGGGTTAAATGATGAAATCATCAAGATGCTCAATCTCAAACAACAAGCCCTGGATAGCCTTATCGTCCAGCGATTGATCGCCCAGCAGGCCCATACCCTGGGAATAGACGTCCTGGCCGAGGATTTACAGCGGGAGATTGCCGCCACGCCGATCTTTCAGGTCGACGGCCGCTTCAGCCCCCAGCGCTATCAAGCCATGCTATCTCGTCTGCACTACTCCGCGGCCCAGTATGAAGAATTGAACCGGCAAGAACTGGTCAGTCGTAAGGTCACCCGCCTGGTCACTAACCTGACAAAGGTTTCCCCGGCCGAAGCCAAGGATTACTTTCACGCCATGAAAGATAAAATCGACTTGGATTTCGTTCTGTGGGGGCCGGATATGTTCCGGGCTCAAGTCAAGATCACTCCGGAAGACCTTAAGACTTATTTTGAAAGCAACAAGGAAAAATATCGAATTCCGGCCATGGCCATGGTGGCTTTTCTTGGTTTCAAATACAAGGATTTTGAAGATAAAGTTCAGGTCAAGGACGATGAAATAACTGAATATTATGATCTGAATAGTGATAAATACAAGGAACCAGAACAGGTCAGAGCTCGACATATCTTATTCACCGTGGACCCTCAGGCCAAACCCGAAGACATCGCCAAAATAAAAGCTAAAGCCGAAGAAGTTTTAGCTAAAACCAAAGCTCCGGGAGCGGACTTCGCCAAGCTGGCCCAGGAATTCTCTCAGGACAGCACCTCCGCTACAGGCGGCGATTTAGGCTGGTTTGCCCGGGACAAAATGGTGGCCCCTTTCGCGGAAGCGGCCTTCAAGCTCGGCAACGGCCAGATCAGCGACCTAGTCAAGACTCAATTTGGCTTTCATATCATCAAAACCGAAGAGCGGAAACCGGCTGCGACCCGGACACTGGAAGAAGCTAAAACCGAAATCAAGGATAAACTGATAAAAGAACGAGCCGCCGAAGCCGCCTTGCACC
>JADFXS010000037.1:0-430 GCA_015233515.1 Deltaproteobacteria bacterium
AGAATGGGCGGACAAAGCTCTCTGCCCGAAGCCGATTTTACCAAAGCCAGTTTACGTCAGGCCTGTTTCAGGGAATCCAACCTCAGTGGAGCGAACTTTGAAAACAGCACTATCGAGGAAGCCCTGATCGAGTCCTGCGATCTGACCAAAGCCAACTTTCTTTTAGTTCCCATGAAAAAAAGCCGGCTGAATAAATGCAATCTTGAAGGGGCCGACATGAGGGCCGTGAATCTTTTCCAAGGATCCCTTCGCAAGGCCAGGCTGACGAATACGGATCTCCGAGGTTCAAATCTATATGGCGTGGACTTTTATAAGGCCGTGGTCAGCGATAGGACCGATTTTGAACAAGCCAACCTTAAAATGACTCATCTTCATCAGCGGATTCATTTACTCAAATGACTAGAGACCAAATCATAGCCGCGTGCAAAGC
>JADFXS010000037.1:440-12658 GCA_015233515.1 Deltaproteobacteria bacterium
GGGCGGATCTTTCCGGTCTGGATTTTAGGGGGGCCGATTTATCGGGCGGCCGCTTCGAACAAGTTTTGTTTAAAAAGGCAAACCTGAGCGGAGCCGATATCTTAAGAACCGGTTTCAAAAATTGCGATTTTTCAGGAGCTAATTTCGATGACACCGACCTGACCAAGGTGGACTTACGCCGGATGCATTTGAACGGAGCCTCCCTCAGGGGGGCTAAACTCCACATGACCATGCTTCAGCATGCGGACCTTTCCGACGCCGATTGCACCGGGGCCTTTTTCAGCTGGTCTTTCATGCTCCACGCCAAGCTGGATAGGTCGATCCTGATCGCCACCAAATGGGAAAAGGTCATGCTCAACCATGCCACGCTTAAAAAAGCGGACTTATCGAATGCCAACCTCTTCAAGGTGATGTTTCATGAGGCCGATCTTGAAGAGGCCATCTTTAAAAATACAAGTTTTTCAAAGGTATTTTTCGGGGGAGCCAATCTGACCGGCCAAAAATTCAAAAACGCCAAATTCAGTACGGTCAATTGCCAGGGAGCGAAACTCAGCTCCGTGGATTTCACCTCGGCGGACATCTCCATGTCGAATTTCGGCGAAGCGGACTTGACCCAGGCCAGGTTCGACCAAGCCTATGGCAAGAACGCCATGTTCAAGGAAGCTTTTTTAGTCGGGGCCAGTCTGAAAGAGGCTAATTTAACCGAGTCCTACTTTGGAGAGGCGAACCTCTCCCGGGCGGATTTTACCGATGCCGATCTGACCAGTTGCGTATTAGCCAAAGCCGTTTGTCGAGCGGCGGTCTTCTCCGGTGCATCCATGAATTACGCCGATCTTTCCCATGCGGACCTCACCGGCGCCGATTTTTCCGGGGCCAATCTCTTTATGGCTAAGCTCCATGGAATTATTGAAGAACACACCAACTGGAACAATGCCGTCACCAGCCCTGTCCGAGGCGTGGACCAGGATTTGGCCGAAGCCGAGGATTGGACCCCGCCGATTATGTTTACTCCAAAGACGCGACGTTAGGAGGATCCATGCGCGCTAAGATTTTGGAAAAAAACAAATCCTTTCCCCAGGCCGGCCTGGAATATGGAGAAATATTGGAAGAAGAACAGGGATCATACTTGCTCCTAACGAACTATGGAGAAACTCGAGCTTTTCAAGCCGTGAGTTGCCTGGTTCGGCCCGCGCCTGGAGATCAGGTTCTTTTTTCGTTGGCGTCTACAGGTCCGGGCCATATCTTGGCCGTAGTGAGCCGGGCGGAGGAAAATCAGGGGACCGATTTACGGTTGAGCGGGCCGGTCAATCTTCAAGTCTTGGGCGGCAATCTAACCATCAGCGCGGAAAAGGACCTCGTCCTGGGCGCCGGCGAAGAAATATCCATGGCTTCGACCAGGCTTTCCTGCTGGGCGGAAGAAGCAGAGGGGTCGTTTCTAAAGCTTTCCTTGATCGGAAAATTCTTCAAGAGCCAACTGGAGCGCATAAGCGTGGCGGCCGAGACCGTGGAGCACGTCTTTGCTCATTTCACCCAGCGTCCGCAAAACGCCTTTCGTTTTGTAAAAGACCACGAAGAGGTCCAGACCGGATCGACTCGCGTCTTGGTGGAAGAAACAATCTCGATCCATTCCAAGAACGCCCTTCACATGGCCGAGGAAATAGTGACCATCAACGCCGGCCAGATTCATTTGGGCTGAAAACCGCAAAGGAGCCTTGTCATGTTCATGTTGTCCATGGGAGCTGGAATGGATTTAGGATTCCCCGACGTCTGCATCACTCCGGTGGGACCGGCGACCGTCCCCATTCCCTACCCCCATATCGCCATGTCGGCCACTTCCTCGCCGGCGGCCTATAATGTCCTGGTGGATTGCATGCCGTCGTTGAACCTAATGTCCCAGGGCCTAGTGGGCGCGGGCGATCAGGCTGGAGTTATGGGCGGTGTGGTGGACCACGATATCGGCGGGGGGACGGTCTACATGGTGGGCTGCATCACCATCCTCACCGATGGGGCGCCGGCCCAACGGCTGACTAGCGTCACCGGCCAAAACGCCATGGGCGTCCTGCCCAATACGGCCGGCTCTTGCCTGGCGCCCAGCCAGGTCACGGTTCTGACCCTGGGCTGAAGCGCCTCTTCTCACGGACTATCAACCAACGATCAAAACCATAAGTTAGATCAGTTCTCGGCGCGAGGTGAATGCTTGATATCGTTAGAGAGCCCATCTTGTCGGCGAGCATTGACCAAAAGCTGAAATGAAAATTCACTGGCCAGCCGAGTAAGGACTATTTTAACAATTAAAAGTTGTCATTTTATTTTTTTACCTGAAATTAAAATTGGTTATCAGTAAGAGCGTTTATGCGTGGAAGCAATTGATCTTGATTATAGATTACATGTAGGAGTGAACAAATTCCGGAATTAGAGAAAAAATTGCTTTGAGCGGTTGACTGTACGAACCTTTTTAATTTATACTGAGTTTGTAAAATTATGCGGAGGAATATTTAAAAATAAAATGAGGGGGATATTATGGTAAAGCCGATGTGGAGTGTGTTAGCAACACTGGTCAATATTATCGATATTTTTCTTGAAAGCAATGGCGTAACAGCTTATGAAATCGCAACACGATTAGGAATGAGCGAAAAAACAGTAAAAAACTATATAGACTATTTAACAAAATCAAATTTTATGATTTATCAAGAAGATGATAGAGATTCGGATAATCGAATAGTATATAAATATGACAAGACCGAAACCGGTATGGTTGATCTCTTGAAACTCCCAGTACCATTCACTACTAAAGAAATAATGGCTCTCTATTTTTTACGTGGGAATATTCGCCAGTATAAAGGCACGGAGATAGAAACACATATTAATACATTTTTCAAGAAATTAAATTACTTATTGCCGAAAGGCTTGGATAAGCAAATGAAAGCCATAGAATATATTATCATACCTACTTCAAAGTTCGTAAAAGATTATAGTACAAAAATTGAAATTATTAGATTGACAAAGTCAATAATCACTAAGCATACTAGTCTAATCGAGTACCATTCTTTCCATGATGATCGATTTAAAAGCTTTAAAATTGATCCGTTGCATTTTTTTGAGCAAAATGGCGGTCTTTACATTTGGGTAAGAGCTACAAGTTCCGATAAAATTCTTACCTTGGCCGTCGAGCGTATTAGCAAAGTGTCGGTTAGCAATGATCACTTCCAATATCCGGTTGATTTCCAACCGGAAGCTGAATTGGAAAAAGCTTTCAATCTTATCATGGAAGACCCTATAAAATTTAAAATCCGTTTTTCAGCTGATGTGGCAAAGTATGTCAAAGAAAGAGTTTGGGCCAAGAACCAAGTAATAACCAGTAATAGTGATGGTTCTATTATTTTTGAAATGGAGACTTCGGGCTGGGTAGAAGTGGAAAAATGGATACTATCGTATGGCCCTGATGCGGAGTTGCTTGAGCCTGAGGAAAAGAGGACCGAACTACTAAAAACGATCAAAGAAGTTACCCTAAAGTACATAGGTTAACCAAGGGTGTATTTTAAAAAAAGGGGCGCCATAATGCATTCTTCTTGACATAGACAAGACACTTGTGTGTATGATCCATCCTGACAGCCTCGGATTCATTCGGAGAGCCAAACACGGAGAGATGAAACTCTTGGTCCGGAGTTCTCTCCATCAATTCATTCCATCTGCTTTTGCCTTATGTCGCAATTTAATTAAATAGAAAAGAGCTTATTAACTTTCAAATTCATCAATGGCTTTTTCGGAAATATTTATAATCTGCATTAAACGCTCTGCAACAATTTTTACCGTATCGCCATTGTCTTTGATTCCGATCCATGCTTCATCACTAGTATTCCAGTCCCTAAAGGGTGAATCAAAATAATTCCACCAGGGCCATACTTTAGAATAGGAACCGCTACCTAATCCACTGAGATCAATTAATTTTTTTGATTGTAATTGAGAAGAAGCGTCTTTTAGCATCGAACGTTTTTGGATTCCATAAAAAAAATTAGTCGCATTTTTTCCATCAAATTCAAATCCAATACAACAATCGTTCCAATTCTTTTTGTAAAAATAAAAACCGGAATAAGAAATATTTATACCAAAATTAATCATGGGTTTGCACCAATCGTCGTTTAGATTGATTAAACGAATAACTGAATTGACCAACTCTTCCACGAGATTACGTGATATTTCAGGCCAGGATTTTGCCACGGCTACGCAGACAGGAATATTTTCTTTTTTGGTTGCAGCGTCGATTATCAATTTTTGGTCAATCATTGGAACACCTCCAGAAAAATTGTTCATTATGTAGCAGATAAAATCCTCAAGAAAAAATCGCAATCTGTGTGAATTGCATTTTTCTACGCATAGTTTGCACCAATCAATAAGCTGTTTGTAAGCAACAACTATCAGGTTACCGATGTCTTGAAAGGTAATAAGATCGACATGATTAATACTGTTTTCAGCGGGTGGCTCGCCATCACGAGAAAGATAAATTAGAAAAAAATCGTTTAGTGAGCCTTTCTTTTTTAAAAAATTAAGATGTTCTATATAATCTGATAGTTGTCCTGGTTGATCAATGGCCCACGGTTTATTTTCAATAGCTAAACCAAATCCATTGAGGTTGAAAAAGATATCAATTCTACGTTGACTATTGGGAATCTCGGTAGTAAGTGCCTCAAGAATTCGAGTTGAGCGGCCTTCAGATAAATTTTGCTGTTTGAGTAATTCATCGATCTTTTCGATCTGTTTCTCTGTACGTGAATTATATGGAAATGGAGGAGTTTTGATGGTTTGGAGAAAGCATCGAAGAAAAATGTCTCCTTGCCCATGCTCTCCTTTTGGATATAAAAGCATTGCTATCAAAGAAGATAGTCTATTCTCGTCGGGGTTCATGCATGATATCATATTGAAATCAGGAGATAACGTGGAGGCATACAGCTTTTTGTATTGCTCGTGTGTTTCCATACGAGCTCGAATCTCAGTAAAAAATTTTTCTAATGCAACTGAATCACTGGATGTATCCATATTCATGTCTCCTTTAAACAAATTCAAAATAGTCATTCCTTTAATCACGACAATTGCAATCAATTTCTACTTTTAAAACTAAGTTACTACCGACCGTCTCGGAAGCTTTTAAAGATTTGCAATATTGCCGATATTGTTATTCAGCTTTCGTTTTTATAAAAATTAAACCCAAACGGTTTTACTCTGCTTGCGGACGTTGTCGGCTCGCAAGAGAAGTTGGGATGTTGTATCCACCCAGGTAATGCCGATAGTTTTGACTCAGAATAAAGTTTCTGCCCTACTATATATAATTTTTTCATGGTACGAATATTCCCATCAAGTTTTATTGTATTACTAAAAAATTGATTAATCAATATATTTCTCTTAAAAAAATCCAGGTTTCATAAAAGAGTATTTAGGTAAATTAAGATTACATAATTGCTTACCAGGATTATAAATTTCTACTTCTCTTATAATATTTTGAGAAAAGCCAATTCATCCAAAAATCACAAAGTCGATGAGCAAATGCCCTATTGATAATGGTATTATGGTTCTAATTGAAATGTATAGTCGTGCAGTCAGAAGACAAAATATAAACACAACTAGCATATTATATGATCCACTTTCAAAGTGCGCAAGAGCAAAAGTTACCGCTGATATAATAATGTAGGTATTATTGTCTTTATTGGACTTGACCAGAATTTTATACAGAATTCCCTTATAAAATAATTCTTCAACAATTCCGGCGCTGGTTGCTAAATAAAGTGTTGTAACATATTTTAAAAATCCAGACGTTGGTATCACTGATGCATAGGAAAACAGCGGCGCATAATAAAAGATATTTCCGGGTCTCATTAATATTTTGGATATACCTACTGCAATAAAAAACAAACAGATTGTAAGTAAGGGATAAATTACGATGCTCAAAAAAATACGTTCAGGTTGTCTATTATCAAATCCGGAGATTCGTAAATGTCCTTGTGGTTGACCTGGAAATTGGGATGACAGTAATATTAGACAGAGACCGACCTCGTTAGGAGAGAAGAGATTTCTTTTTATTGACCACCAGTAGATCAAAATAGGTAGGCCCACAAATATGAATGCATCGGATATCCAAAACAATGTAATGCTTTTAGAAACCAAGAACGGGTTATAAAATCCATTCCCAAAATGTAACGAATAAAAACTAATCCAAAGGATAATTAGTTCAAATCTTCTGTTGAACATAAAATTCTTCTCTATTGAGTAAAATTTCACTTGAGAAACTAGATTTTCAACATTAGCTTGTATTCTAAGAATAATCTTACTAAAACTTTGTCGAATACAATCGTCTGAAATCCTATGGAAGGATCAGATTTTCCCGAGAGATTTTTAGAATATCTGGAAATTATAAATAAATTAAGAAAGATCACAATGACTTTTCAAACCATCTTTTCAAACAAAATTTTGATATAAACTTCATAATTTATCGATCTTAAAACCTAAAAATTTATAACTTCGCTGATGAAGCAACCTCCTCCGCCTCCATTTCCGCTTCCCAGGCTATTTCCACTACCGGCGCCATTAGCGTTTCCAGTAGAAAAGGAAAAAACATAATCACCATCTTCCTCACCACGAATACTCTGACCAATATTTGTAAATATACGCCCTTTCAAAGTGACCGTAAATCGCGTATTTTTCTGAAATTCTGAAAGTTGAGTAATCCTCAAGACAGTACCGCCTTGTTCGAGGGAGGTGATAAACTGGATATTTGGGGAGATAATAACATTCCCTTGAACGGTATCAACCTGCAATGGTGCATTGCCGTATATAAGAATAGGCTGATTTAACGGATAGTTAGACTCGCTATTAGCAGGCGAGGTATAGGATATAAGTCTGCTGATTCTGACTATTGATACCGCGATAACAAACCCTTCTTGATCATAAGTAAATAAATATTGCCGGAAGGGAGTTGTGATTTTGCTGATAAGCCCATTGCTTCCTCGTAACAGGTTATAGGCGGCCCAGCTGAGAACACCATTAGTATCGTAAGAATAGAAAATTAATGAGTTTTTTCCATTGCTCATGGTTTCGGCGAAGAAAAGGAACTGGTTGATGGGTTCCCGAAAATTATTGTTCCATCTAATTACAGCCTCATCGAGAGTATGATTTGTGGAAACAAAATAGATATTGGCATTGGAAGCCATAAATTCTTGAGGGTTATTGTTAAAATAATTAGCACCAACGTTACTTCTCAAATACTGCAGATCAACGGATCCAGCTCTCTGAATGAGCTTCGCTTTTTTTTCAGCATATGGGGTGTTGCCTTGAGACTTGTTATCAATAAGATGTGTGATTTCATGAGCAAGACAGGAGCTGAATATTTCATTTATCTTTGGCTCGACATCGGAAGGGAATCCATTTTCCAGCGCAACCCCTGGTTGAACCCCAAAAATGTTGATGGCTGATGCGGTCCTGGCAAAAATGCCGGCAGTCGAGGCCTCCGTTGTCGCGAGAAAATCTCTAACTGTAATAAACTTGGTTGGATTGATAGCCGGGTCGATAGTGGAAAGCAATTGGTCGATTATGCTTAGTTGAGTATCGCTCAATCGAGCATTATCAATAATCAAAACTCCGTAATTATTCCAGATATCCGCTCTTTTACCGGTAAGATCTAATAAATTCGCTAAAGTAAATTTCTGTACGTTATCCAGGGGATAGGAATCGCCAATACCGACCATGATTTGACCTTTGAGCAGAGGGACATATTTGACACGCCCGGTGTCGATCATTGCACTGGCGAGCATATATCCTGAGAATAAATTTACTATATAAACAAGGTTGTTATAAATCAAGGCCCTAGTTGCATTTCCAACATCCGTGCCCCCTTGAATAAAAGCAAGAAGTCTCGCGGAGTTCATTAAATGTTGTCTAAGCTGATCGTCAGAGACTAAATTCGCTGAAAGAATCTCGGGGCTTTTTGTCATATTACTAATGAGGATGTTGAAGCAGGAAGGAGCGATACCTTCCTGGAGCTTAGTATGAACCGCCGGTGAATACCAGGAAAAAATCGGATAACCTATATAAGCAATGAGGTTATCGTTTAATTTGTTTGAGACAAAGTATGTGGTAAAAAAATCATTCCAATCATTTGAATTATAAATATTTTTTGTAAGAATTACCGACGCATTTGCCGAGGCGGAGTTATCCCATCCAGTTGACAAGGTTTGAAGATAGCCGGTTAGTGCGGTCCTATCGGTTAGATTAAGCGCGGCGTAAGATTGGGTTGATAAACAGATGATCAGAAGCGAGATCAACGAAATAAATGCTTTTTTCATGCTATAAGGCCTCCTGCAGAGACTTATGAGCGTAATCTCAATATTACCTTCCTAATCAGTTGTCAATAGCTTCTAGCTAATACCAGGAAAGATCTTTACTTTTCTGTTTTCTAAGCTCGTATGAGTCAATAGTCGTCTTTGCCTTAATTATTTCTGCACGAACCAAGCGCGTATCAAGACCGACTCCAACTGAAGATTTCGAACGCCTTGTCTCTGCTTCTCAGTCCGTGCCTTTAGATAGATAACCTAAGGGAGGATGAGTGATCTTGATCTCCTGACCATTTTCAGGGTTAACTTGCCCGCTTAAAAAATTTGGGGTCTGAAGTAAAAGTGACCACAACCTTGCCTAAAACATGCGTAGATGAGTAGGCGAATTTACTTTGAGTGCGGTTTATGTAACCAGACCATGCTAACTGGGTTAAACTTTTTGAACCGGATTTGGAAGAAATCACTCCCGGCCTATATCTGAAATTTCTCTCGTCATTTTCAGCTGCTATGGCTTTCTTCGATCTTGACGTTGATATGAGGTCCAAAAAATAAAACAGCAAAATCAATACGAACGAGCAAACTAACGTCTTGAAATCCATCTGATTTCCAAAGTTTACCTCGATTTGTAAAATTGAGGACAGAAGAAACGGCGAAAGTCCGACGAAGCATAAAACCAAAATGAGGGTCGCGATCATATTAATGTAAGTGGTGCAAAAATTTTTATTCCGGCAGTTCATCTTGACCTCCTGAGGGTTGATGGTTTGGATCCAGCCTGTTGTTATTCCCAAAATAAGGAATTTATTGACTACTTACGGTGTCTATGGAACAAGACCCGAGCGCTCTGGCCGCATTATGGTTTAAATATTCAGATTAAATGAATACCCTCGACTTACTTCCATCGTGATGCCCTCCAGCTTTTTGAAGCCCTTGAACATGGGCGCAGTATAATTTTGAGAGTGGAAAAATCCGGGAATTTGGCTAGGGTTTTTTTAGGGGAGATGGAAAAATTTTTACAACCATTTTTAATTATTGAAGATCATCGTAGCAAGCGACGCGGAATCTTCGAAATCTGAAGAACGAACTCGTTAAATTTTTTTGCTCGCTTACTCCGCAGAAAGCTACGGGAATGCGTTCGCTTGCATTTTTAGTGATGAGCGGATTTTGCCCTTTTATTTTAACGTAATGGTCTGCGACCTTTAGGATATTATAAATTTCGGCATTGATGAGACCGGCGGCCTATAATGTCCTGGTGGATTGTATGCCGTCTTTGAACCTAATGTCCCAGGGCTTGGTGGGCGTGGGCGATCAGGCCGGGGTTGTGGGCGGTGTAGTGGACCACGATATCGGCGGAGGGACGGTCTACATGGTGGGCTGCATCACCATCCTCACCGATGGGGCGCCGGCTCAACGACTGACCAGTGTCACCGGCCAAAACGCCATGGGCGTCCTGCCCAATACCGCGGGCTCTTGCCTGGCGCCCAGCCAAGTCACGGTCCTGACCCTGGGCTGAAGCGTCTCTTCCCGCCGGCATCGGCCTCCATGCGGAGCGGCTCTAAGGTCCATAATTTTTAATCACTGTTATTTCATCGGCGTCGACCCCAGGGCGACCTCCCTTTGTGGCGGAAGACTCTTTCGAGATCGTAACCAGCTTCCCCGGTATTTTGCCGTTTATCCGATTATAGCTGTGAAAATATGGATATATCTTAGTTAACCTCTTGTTGTTGTCTTTGCCTGACGTATTTAGGATACCAAGCCGTAAACATCGCCGTGGCAACAAGAAAAACATATGTCACTACTTCGTAGCCCCACTCCGGCAAAAAAAAGTGCGTCATTTTCCCCCACGCCAAAACAGTATTCAAAATAAAGGCCATGCCCCAAATTGAGGCGACAATAGTGTTTGTCTTGATAAAAAGAGGTGTATTCCATACCGACGGGTCGGTATGCGCTCGCGCGTAATCCAGAGTAAACGGCTTTTTGATGGCGATGCTTAGCCAAGTAGAGATGGCCAGCGCCCCGTTAGCAAGAATACCCATATGTTGTATTGTCCACATATCATTGAGTAGAGTTACTACCAAGGTCGCATATGTGAAGAAAAGAAGACCAACCCACAAGATGATACCACGATGTAATTTCGCCACGCCCATAATTATACTCAACACCAGCGCGACTATTAAACCAAGTTTTAGACGAAACAGACTCCCGCTGGAAATTATTAGGAAAGAAATCCATGGTGCGAAAGCTAAAAGCAGTTTGAAAAACGACATATCTCAATCTCCTTGCAAAATTAACAAATCAATCATGACTTACAGGTCGCGGGTCGAAAGAGGCTCCTCGCGGCAAGCTACGGGGAATGAGCTCGTTTGCCTGTTCAAATGCCTTGCGCCTCTTACCCTTTGCCCCGGACCGCCGGATCGACCTGGCAAAAATATTTGCTGAAGCATGAAACGATTTTATAACACCTATTTGGAAGGAAGGCTTACAAGATTATACCGCTCCTTCCGGTTGAAATGGAACCCGATAAAAGGTAATAAGATAAGGAAAAAATGGGGAGGACAAATATCATGGACTTGGTTAACGCCGCGAAAGAATTGCTAAGCCGAAACCTGCTCCGACATCCTGACAAGGTGGCCTATTTTTGCGAGGACCGGGCCATGACCTACCGGGAATTGGACGAATCCTGCCTTGGGTTCGCCCTGTTGCTCCGGGAATACGGTCTGAGGCCCGGCGATCGAGTGATGATCGTTCTGCCGGACAGCTTTGCTTTTCCCATCGCCTTTCTAGGAAGCATCCTGGCCGGCGCCGTCGCTGTGGCCGTCAACACGACTCTCGTGCCGGCGGATTACGACTATATCCTCAAAGACAGCGGCGCGCGGTTTCTGATCGTACCTTCTGACCTGGATGCGGCCATCTCGGCCACCAAAGGTCAAATCCGGATTATCTCCCCAGAAAACGACGCTTTCGCCCCCCTGCCCGAAACGGATAAGAACTGGACACCCTATCAACCGACAGATTCTGATCTTGCTTTTATGGCCTATACTTCCGGTTCAACCGGCCAACCCAAGGGCATCCCTCACACCCATCGGCATCTTCTTTTGCCGGCTCAGTTGCTTGGCGGCCCAATTCTTGGACTTACGTCCAACGATGTCATTTTTTCGGTCAGCAAATTTTCTTTCACTTACGGTCTGATCAGCAGCCTCACCTTCCCCTTGTGGTTCGGCGCTTCGGCTATCCTCAACCCCGACAAACCCGACCCGGTCGCCATCTTGGACATCATCAAGCGTCGAAGGCCTTCTGTCTTGTTTACAGTGCCGACCATATATGCGCAAATCATTCTTTGCCTCACGGAACCGGAACTCCGAACTTCCATCAGGTTATGCTATTCGGCCGGTGAAACGCTGCCGGTTACGGTTTATGAAGAATGGAAACGGATCACCGGATTGGAGATAGTCGATGGTATTGGCGCCACCGAGATAACCTGGGTTTTCATCTCGAACCAGCCGGGAAAAACGGTGCCCGGTTCGGCCGGGCGCCTGGTTCCTGGATACCGGGCTCGGCTGGTGGATGATCAGGATCGGGACGTTCCTTCCGGCCAGGAAGGAGATCTGCTCATTAGCGGAGAAACCATCGCCCCTTTCTATTGGAACCTTCCAGAATTGACCGCAGAAACCATGAGGCCGGACGGGTTTATAAAGACGGGTGATGTATTTATCGAGCGGGATGGTTATTACTTTCACCAGGGCCGTAGCGACGATATGATCAAGGCCGGCTTCATCTGGATTTCACCTATCCTAGAGGAAAAGGTTTTGGCGGAGCACCCGGCCGTGGCCGAATGCGCCGTGGCGGCGATCTCCGTGGGCGCTTTCGTCAAACCCGGAGCTTTTATTGTGCTCAACCCGAATC
>JADFXS010000037.1:12669-13231 GCA_015233515.1 Deltaproteobacteria bacterium
GCAGCCGTCTAGAGACCTTGAAATGGAGCTTCATCAATATGCCAAATCAAAACTGCCGGACTCTATGCGCCCGGCTCGTTTCTTGTTTTTGAAGGAACTCCCTCGCACGTCGACCGGAAAAATACAACGGTTTCGCCTTAGAAATTAATCAAACGATTTTTTTGACAAAAGTTAAGAGCGATCTTTATTCTTTTTGCCTTGACAATACCTCTCGACTTATATTCTAAAGGAGCAAACTAGAAGGAGGAAACAACTATGGCCACCGTCCAGGACATGCATGAAATCATGATCGGTATCGGGATGAAGCCTGACTTTGTCAAGGGAATGAACGCGAACAAACCGTTGGGCATTCAAGGCGTGGATTCAATGGACCACCCGGCTTTTATCGTAGCCCTCGAAGACCGTTATCATGTAAAACTCACCGAAAAAGACATTTTAAAGCTGAAAACCATCAATGACTTTATTGATTTTGTCAACAAAAAATGAGCCTGAACAGAACCGAAGCTATAAAAATCATAGCTGAAAAAAACCATATTGTCCCCGACGGACAGGATTTCATCGC
>JADFXS010000037.1:13315-18161 GCA_015233515.1 Deltaproteobacteria bacterium
TATCCCATCGATACTTTTTATATTCCTGAAAAATTGATTGAGGAGAACCGCTCCGGCGCCATCCACAGTGTCGTGGCCCGGACCGTCAGTGGCGACATTGTCGGCCACGAAGCTATTTACCGCAGTTCTCCACCTAACCCTAACCTTTATGAATACGGTGTCGGGCTGGTCTTGCCGGCCTATCGGGAAACTTTCGCCTTTTATCGGATCAATCAGCTTTTATGCAAAAAATTCGGCCAACCAGGCATTGACGGCATCTACGGAGAGCCGGTCTGCAATCACATCATCACTCAAAAGCTTTGCTATCAAGCCAAAATGCCCGAAACGGCCGTCGAGCCGGCGCTTATGCCGGCTCAAGCTTATGGATCTGACGATAACACCGCCCGGGTCGGTTGTTTTATCAACGCCCGAGTGGACCGCGATCAACTCAGAAAGCTTCATGTCCCTTCAGTTTATGCCGATGAAATTTTCTTCATCCTCGACGGACTAGGACTTCAACGAACATTGGTTGAAGCCGAATCGTTTGAGACCGAAGGCCAGGCCTCGATAAAAATCGAAAAATTCGATTCCGCCGGCGTCGCTCGCTGCACTGTAACATCTCATGGGAAAAATCTCGCGGAACGCCTTGCTGAACTGGAATCCGAGCTGATAAAAGAGAACTACGCCGTTTGCCAGTTTTTTGTGGACCTGGGTCAGCCCTGGTCGGGTGACGCCGTGCGGATTCTTAGAGAGTCGGGATTTTTCCTCGGCGGCTTGCTGCCGATCTGGTTCGGCCATGACGGCTTTTTGATGCAGAAGCTTTTTATCGATCCCGGCTTTGATGAAATGAAAATCTATTCGGATCGCGGCCGCCGGTTGATGGAAATGGTCAGGGAGGATTGGGGGCGGAGGGTAAAATAGATACGCGTTCTTCCCTCAAAAAAGTCGAAGACTTAGGATACGGATGCTTTAAAAAGGGAAAAAGAAGCCTCACATAGGAGAACACCACAGTGAAATCCAAATGCGCAAAGTGCCGATTTCGGGCCTATGCGGAAAGAAAACCTAATTCACTAATCGCCATGATTTGGCGATGGCACACCGGTTGGTGTCCGGGCTGGAAGGCCTACCAAAGAGAATTGGCCGAGGAAGCCAATCCCAAGACATCCTGACCTATGAGGTAATTGCAAAAACCGTCCTTTTGACCCAACTCTTTGTCGAGCTTGTCCGCCTCTAACGGGCTCAATTTTGAACATGCCGGCGAGCGTTAACCCCGTAGCAAGCTACGGGGTTAACGAGCAAGAACTAAATAATTCCTTTCCTTATATGTCGAAGATTCCCAGCAGCTTGCTGAGGGGAGCTTCAAGTCCTCAAAATACGTCAATATTCCTCCAGCTTCAAAATCTCGCCCTCCTCGATCTGCTGGCATTCCTCAAGACTTGAGGCCGCTAAATGGACTGAAGCGTAAGTCGCCAAACTTTCACTTCGCAACATAGGAGGAAAAACGATGAGCTATGACAAGATTGAAAGTGTATCACCGCATGTCCTACCGTCACTACCCTACCCGGATAACGCGCTCTCCCCGGTAATCTCCGCAAATACCATCGGCTTCCACTACGGCAAGCATCACCAGGGGTATGTCGATAACTGAAACAAGCTGATAGCAGGAACGGGGTTTGCGGGCCTGCCGTTGAAAAAAATCATCAGCGCCACCGCCGTGGCACTGGCTGTTTCCGGCCATCATGCCGCTGAGATATGCTATTTTGACCCAAGTGGTTAAGACTTTGTTCAATTGCCGGTTTGACAAATGATGGAATGACCGCAAAAATGAATTCATTGGATGATAAATCACAATAGGGAATTCCAGGGAGGTGACGGGATGACAAATACAGACGACAGACAACACCGCTTGATACTACAAAAAATTGCCCATCGCGCGATGCTTGAAAGAGGACTTATTCCAGATTTTCCGCCACGGGCGCTCGCCGAGCTCAATGCAATCCACGGACCGGCGACGCGAACCGAGGAATCGACGCGCGATCTCAGGAACCTTCTCTGGTGCTCCATCGATAACGACGATTCGCGAGATCTGGACCAGCTTACCGTTGCCGAAGCCATGCCCAACGGGGCCGTCAAGGTCCTGGTCGCCATTGCCGACGTTGACGCAATCGTCAAGAAGCTATCGGCGCTTGACGATCAGGCGCGGCAAAACACTACCTCGGTCTATACTGTCGCCGAGACGTTTCCGATGCTGCCCGAGAAACTCTCCACGGATCTTACCTCTCTCAACTATGAATCGGACCGCCTTGTCATCGTCATTGAAATGGTTCTCGCCGGAGATGGATCGTTTCAGAGTTCGGACCTCTATGGAGCGATAGTCCGTAATCGGGCCAAGCTTGCCTACAACAGCGTTGCCGCTTGGTTAGAGGGTAATGGCCCGATGCCGCAAGGGATCGGCGCAGTCAAAGGTCTCGACGAAAACCTTCGGCTTCAGGACCGCGTGGCCCAGAAAATGAAAGCACTCCGGCATCTAAACGGCGCGCTTGACCTTGAAACCATCGAAGCCCGTCCAGTCTTTGAAGGACATGAGCTCAAGAACTTGGAATCCGAAAAAAAGAACGGGGCCAAAGAAATTATCGAAGACTTCATGATCGCGGCCAATGGCGTGGCCGCCCGATACCTCGCGTCCAAAAACTTTTCGTCGCTGCGGCGCGTGGTTCATACACCCAAACGCTGGGACCGGATCATCGGGCTTGCCGCTGAGCGGGGCGCAACGTTGCCCGAGGAACCTGATGCAAAGGCTCTGGAGCAGTTCCTGTTATCGGCGAAAGCCAAAGATCCTCTCCGCTTTCCCGATCTCTCTCTCAGCGTTGTCAAGCTCCTGGGGGCGGGTGAATACGTCGTCCAAATTCCGGGAGGCCGTGTCGACGGGCACTTCGGTCTTGCGGTCAAGGACTATGCTCACTCCACCGCCCCGAACCGCCGATACCCCGATCTGATTACCCAGCGGTTGCTGAAAGCGGCAATGATGGGCCATTCCCGGCCCTATGAGAATGACGAATTGGAAACGCTCGCCAAGCACTGCACCAAAGAGGAAGACGCCGCGAAAAAAGTTGAACGGCAGGTCACCAAATCCGCGGCGGCAATATTGCTGGAATCCAGGTTAGGGGAGCAATTCGAGGCCATCGTCACCGGCGCCGCGGACAAAGGCACATGGGTCCGTCTTCTGCAACCGCCCATTGAAGGAAGACTGACGAGCGGTTTTGAAGGCCTGGAAGTCGGCCGTAAACTCCGCGTGCAACTGGTCCACACGGATGTGGAGCGCGGATATATCGACTTTAAGAGAGTAGTGTAAGAAAAGGCGGTTTCACCACAGGAGAACCAAGACCACGGAGTGTCGGCGTCCGTGTGGATCAGTGCCAAGACTTTTAATCCGGCGCATTATCAGCAGGACCACACTATTTTTTAGTCATGCCGGTAATCGAGCAGACCGGTATGGTAAATGAGAAGCCATTGGTTTTTGACCTTGGTATAACCCTTACACGCTCGTCCTTTCCAATGAAACGGCTCTCCGGTATCGCGGTTACGCCAGAGAGTGTCGACATCGACCACGGCAAAGGCGCCGTCTCCTTGGTCGGATATCATGATACGCACCGTTTTTCGATGATTATGCACGAGTTCATAGTCACGAAATAGTTCTTCCCATTGAGTCTTCCATCGCTCACGGTTGTAGCGCCCCTGAAGAAATACCCATTGCTCGGGATCATGAGCCGTGGCCTCCGGGGGCCATGGCCAAACCATGTCCGGATGGAAAAGAGAGACAAGAGCATCCGCATCGTTGGAATTCCAAGCCTCGGTTTCCTTGTCTACCATTCCTTGGATTTGTTCTCTAACCATGCTTTCCATTTATTACCTCAAGCAATCAGTCCACAGGCCATTTAAGCTGATTATGAATAAATACATCTCATCCAGTTTAAAAAAATACGGCCCATTTATTTTAGAAACAACAATTTGAAACTCAGGAACAAATCTTTTTTCAATATCTGTTTTATTTTGGTCATGAAAGACTGAGACGGACTCTCCGGCGTGAGCTTGACCAATGGTTCGGGTCCCGAGCCGCTTGAAGGCGATGACATCGGGGCCAGAATACGATCGATCAAGGGGTTGAGTCGGCCGCTGACAAAGTTCAGAATTTCATCCGGATTAAAAATAATATTGCCTTCCTTGGCGTCCAGATACAGATCGCGCGCGGCATAAAGATCCGTGAGTTCTTCATTATCCAACCTCATAATCTGGAGACAATTCCGTTGGGCTTCTTCTATGATTTCTTTGTTCTTCCATTTTTCCCCGGGAATTTGCGCCAGCTCCTTGGTGCGGAACATCACGATCTTGCCGCGGCTGTCGGCCTTAAATTGGTTCAGGGCTTCCGTGGCGATAGCTTCCCATCGTTTATAATTCGATCCGGATTCCTTGCCAAAAATGATAACCTCGCCATCGGTCAGCCAACGAAAAGTATAATGATCTTTGCCGCCGGTGAATTTTTCCACGGTAACACCGGGAATTTTTTCCCCCACATCTCCGGCCAGCCAGAAAAAATAGTCTTGGCTGTAGGCTAATCTCTTGGGTTGGGCTTTGATCTCCTCCTGTTTTTTCTGATATAGCTCATCCAGGGAGATTTGAGCTTTAACCTTGCCGGTCAGTTCCCGCCATTGTTTGCTGGATTCGTTGAGAAATTGCCTGATTCCGATTTCCGATCTCGCCTTGAAAAGAGCCTCCAAAAAGCCCGTCTTCTCAAAATGGACCGTCAGTTCCGGCGGGGATTTATACGTGACCAGTCTTTTGGCGACAAGTTCTTCGGCCTGTTTTCTCT
>JADFXS010000423.1:0-1719 GCA_015233515.1 Deltaproteobacteria bacterium
CCATGGCCCCGGTGGCGATGATGGCCGCGCCGTGTTTGATTTCGACATCATTCGAGAGCTTGGAAATAAAGTTGCCGATAAAACCGTCGACTTTATTCACGACCGCGTCCATGTGGATAGTGATGTTCGGATCAATTTGGACTTGAGTGATCAGGGTTTTCAGATAGGCCTGGACGTCTTCTCCCTTGGCGGTATGGGCCAGGTGAAGAGCGTTACCGCCCAGTTCCGCGGATCGTTCCACGATATCCGCTTTGAAGCCCTGAGCCGACAAGGCCAGGGCCGCGTTCATGCCGGCCACGCCGCCGCCGATAACCATGGCCGATGGCGCAACCGAAATGGTGGTCTCCTGAAGAGGCGCCAGCAAAGCGGCCTTGGCCACGGCCATACGCACTTGATCCTTGGCTTTTTCCGTGGCCGTGTCCCGATTGTCACTATGGACCCTGGAGTTATGGTTCCGGCTGTTTGCCATTTCGAACAGATATTTGTTCAGCCCGGCATTGATCAAGGTTTCCTGGAAAAGCGGTTCGTGGGTTCTGGGCGAGCAGGCGGCCACCACGATCCGGTTCAGGTTGTTGTCCTTGATGATCTGAGTCATCTTATCCTGGGTGTCCTGGGAGCAGGAGAACAAATTCTCGTCAGCGACCTCCACAAAGGGTAAGGTCTTGGCGAATTCGACTACTTCCGGGACCCGGACCACGCTGCCGATGTTGATGCCGCAGTTGCAGATAAAGACGCCGATGCGCGGCGGCTCGCAGACAATGCTTTTTTCCGCCGGAATGATTTTGGTTTTAACCAGCGTGCCTCGGGCGGCGGATAAGCGGGATGAGGCGGCGCTGGCCGCGGCGCTGGCTTCCATAACCGAAATGTGAATATCCTTGGGACCGGTGAAAACACCGCAAGCATAAATCCCCGGTCGGCTGGTGGCCACCGGAGCAAAGGACGTAGTTCGGGCGAAATGGTAGTGATCCATTTCCACGCCGAGATTTTTAGCCAGTTCCTGAGTGGATTTATTGATGGTCAAGCCGTGGGACAGGACCACCATGTCGAAATCCTCATATAGAGGTTTGCCGTCCTCGGTGACATAGTTTAAACGTAGTCCACCGTCCGGCAGAGGATCAACGGTGTGAATCCGGGAGCGGATAAAGCGGATACCCTTGGCTTTGGCGTTTTCGTAAGATTTCTCGAAGTCCTTGCCAAAAGTCCGCATGTCCATGAAAAATATGGCGACATCCAGGGGATCGTGGCTATGTTCCTTGGCCAGGGTCGCTTCCTTGATGGCGTACATGCAGCAGACGCTGGAACAATATCCGTTGTCGCATTTGTTGATGTCCCGGGAGCCCACACATTGCATAAAGGCGATGCGTTTGGGTTCCTTATGATCGCCGGGGCGCACCAGATGGCCCATGGTCGGACCGGAAGCGCCTAGTATGCGTTCGAATTCCAGCGCCGTGATCACGTTCTCATGGTTGGAATATAAATAGGTATTGAATGACGTGGGATCAAAGGCGTCAAAACCCGGAGCCAGGATGACCGAACCAGCCTTGATGATCAATTCCTTGGGCTGGTCGTCAAACATAATGGCCTTGGTGGGGCAGAATTTTTCGGAAGCCCGGCATTTACCCTTTACAAAATAAATGCAGCTTTCCTTGTCCAGGCAGTACTTCAAAGGTACCGCTGGCGGCTCCTTGACGTAGGCCGCTTTGCGCTTGTCCAGGTTTT
>JADFXS010000423.1:1740-3198 GCA_015233515.1 Deltaproteobacteria bacterium
TATCGACCTTCTTGGGGCACTTGGCCGCGCAGTCGGCGCAGGCGATACATTTGGTCACGTCGACAAAACGAGGTTGTTGTTTGATTTTGACGGTGAAGTTGCCTTCATCGCCGGTGATGGATTCTACTTCCGAAAGAGTTAGAAGTTCGATATTGATGTGCCGGCCGACCTCGACCAGTTTGGGCGAGACAATACACATGGCGCAGTCATTGGTCGGGAACGTCTTGTCCAGTTGGAACATGCGCCCGCCAATAGCCGGGGACTTTTCCACCAAATAAACGAAATAACCGGACTCGGCTAGATCGAGGGCCGCCTGCATACCGGCGATGCCTCCTCCGACCACCACGACCGACCCGACCGTGTTACTGGCCGTTGAACTCATGCCAACCTCCACTTAGGGGATATTCATTTTTAATCATATATCCTCTTAACTAAACGCGTTTCGCTTGTCAAGACCAGAAGAAATCCTAAATCCACCGTCAAATCGCGGATAGGGTGCGTAAATCCTGAGCGAAACGCGAAGTTGGACCTATTTTGGCCCGCAAGCGGTGAATTAGGGAAATCAACCGTCGGTTTTCGACGATTAACGCCTGTGACCGACGGTCCATAAAGACCGGGACGCCTATCGCTCAGGAATTGGGACTGACGATCACAACTTCATCGACCTGACCCAATTCGCTGAAATACACATCCACTCGTTCCTCTCGACTGGTATTTAAGGTTAGAGCGGTGTAGTTAGCGTAAATAGGCAACTCCCGGTGACCGCGGTCGACCAGCACGGCCAGTTCTATCCGTCCCGGCCGGCCAAAATCCATAAGCGCATCCATGGCCGCCCGGGTGGTTCGACCGGTAAACAGAACATCATCCACCAGGACCATCCGCCGATCATCGATGTTGAAGCGGAGTTCGGTTCTTCCCACTCGTGGTTTTTGGGCCACCCGGGTCCAGTCATCCCGATACAGATTGATGTCCACCACGCCGGTGGGTATTTGGATTCCCGTTTTTTCCCTGATAATTGTTTGGAGTCTTCGGGCTAGAAAAACTCCCCCGGTATGGATACCCACCAAGGCCAAACGGTCAAGATCCGGTTCCGCGGCCAGGATTTCGTCGGCCATTGCAACCAGAGACCTTTTGACGCCTTCGGCATCAAGAACCGTTTTTTTGATGGCCAGTGACACAACTAACGCTCCTTACTACAGAAAAATGAATTTTATAACATTGGCCGGGATATCAGTCAATAAATTTTCTATTCCTAACTTTTTTATTGACAATTCAGGAAAACAAATGATAGCCAAAACCATATTTCATAAATTGAGCTCTAGGAAAATACCAGAGCCGGACAGAACGGCAGTTCTACTTTGACCACTAAGGAAACCTGATGATTTTTTTAGTTTTCGGCTTTACCTGAAGTGCTGTGCCCAAACTACCCGTGTCAGGTAGGACGGTCCACCGCCTAGT
>JADFXS010000424.1 GCA_015233515.1 Deltaproteobacteria bacterium
ATTTGCCTGCTTCCGGGCCGACAGAGACGCCGGGAAAGTCGCGTTCGACAATAAAAGCCGTGAAATGATCGCCGTTGACCTTGGCGTAGGTGATGAAGGTTTTGGCCCAGGCGGCGTTGGTTATAAATATCTTCTGACCATTGAGAATATAGTGCCGGCCATCGGGTGAGAGCACGGCCTTGGTCTTGCACCCGCCCATGGCGTCGCTGCCGGCGCTGGGTTCCGTCAGGGCATAAGCACCTAGGGCTTCACCGCTGGCCAGAGCCGGCAGGTATTTTAGCTTTTGTTCCTCGGTTCCGAAAAAGACCAAAGGTAGCGTGGCGATGCCGGTATGGGCGCCGTGGGTAGTGGCAAAAGAGCCTGTAGCGCCGATCGCTTCGCAGACCAGAGCCGTGGAGGTTTTATCTAGACCCAGCCCGCCGTATGCCTCCGGGACATCGGTCCCGTTAAGTCCCAGTTCACCAGCCCTGGCCATGAGGCTTTTAGAGAATTCGCCGTCTTTTTTTTCTATCCGCTCGATATGGGGCGAAATTTCCGTTTCCACAAAGCTTCGGGCCGTCTGGAGGATCATGCGATGTTCATCGGTCATGTCTTCCGGCGTAGTGACGTTTGCGGGTGATATCGGCCCCAGGATAAAGGCGCCACCTTTGACTATGGCAGGGTCTATCATGTCTTTTCTCCTGTGTTTCAAGAAATTAATAATTTATCGTGGACCTCTTGGATTATTTAAAGCTCAATAGTTTTCGCGTTCAAATAACCCGGCCGCGCCCATGCCAAACCCGATGCACATGGAAACCACTCCATAGCGAACGTTGCGTCGGACCATTTCATAGACTAACTGGGTGGTCAATTTGGCGCCGGTGCAACCTAGGGGGTGTCCCAGGGCAATCGCCCCACCGTTGACATTGACCTTGTCCGGGTTCAGTTTGAGTTCCCTCATGCAGGCCAGGGCTTGGCTGGCAAAGGCTTCGTTGAGTTCAAACAGATCGATTTCCTCTAGGGATCGACCCGTCCGCTTCATTAACTTGGGAATGGCGTATATCGGCCCTAAACCCATGACTTCGGGCTCACAGCCGGCTACTTGAAATCCGCGAAAGGTCGCCATGGGTTTCAGGCCGAGTTCCTTGGCTTTTTTTTTGCTCATAACCATAACCGCGGCGGAACCGTCGGAAGTTTGCGAGGAATTTCCGGCGGTAACTGTTCCGGTTGGTTTGAAGGCCGGCCTTAAGGCGGCCAAGGCGGCCACCGTGGTATCAGGGCGGATTCCTTCATCGGTATCGAAGGTCAAGTGACTGAACTCGTATTTTCCGGTTTGAGCATTAAATTTCTGTTGTTCCACGGACAGGGGAACGATCTGCTCCTTGAATCGACCCTCTTTAACCGCGGCGGAAGCCTTCATCTGGCTTTGGTAAGCAAAAATATCCTGGTCTCCGCGATTAATGCCACAACGTTCGGCCACATTTTCCGCGGTCAAACCCATAGGTTCATACGCCCCGGGATGGGTGTCGATGATTTCTTTCAGAGGATACATCAGGTTGCCACCCATGGGGATCATGCTCATGCTTTCCACGCCGCCGCCTATGACAATGTCGGCCTGGTCGGTCATAATCCGTTCACAAGCCTGGGCGATGGCCTGCAAACCGGAGGAACAAAAGCGGTTAACTGTCAGGCCGGAAACTTCCTGGGGCAAACCGGCGGCCGCCACCAGCACTCGACCCAGGTTGACGCCTTGTTCCGCTTCCGGAAAGCTGCAGCCCACGATAACATCGTCTATATCCTTGGGGTCCAAGCCCGGGGTCCGTTGGAGCAAGTCCTTGAGAACGGCCGCACCCATGGCCTCCGGCCTCATATGACATAAAGCGCCTCGTGGGGCCCGACCCACCGCTGTCCTGACCGCCGATACAATTACGGCTTCCTTCATGGTTCAGTCCTCACGATACTTTTAATTCCGTAAGGGTTTGCCAGTGGTGAGCATATGCTCGATCCGGGCCTGGGTTTTCTTATTGCCGCACAGGGAAACAAAAGCTTCCCTTTCGAGATCCAGTATGTATTGCTCGGAGACAATCGTGTCCTGCATCACGTCACCGCCGCCCAGGATGTGGGCCAACTTGCCGGCCCCCTCCCGGTCGTATTCACTGATGAATCCGGATTTATGCATGATATATAAAGCTTGATCGAACACGGCCTTGCCTTCCCGGCCCATGACTCTGATATCGTCTTTGGGACGCAATGGAGAAAAACCTTCCATCGCCATAGCTAAGACGGTTTTTTTAGCGTCGGCCAGCAGGTAATCGCGATTGATGGTTATTTTGTCCGTGGGGCGCAGAATGCCCATTTTTTGGGCTTCACGGGCGCTGGTGGCCACTTTGGCCAAAGCGATGTTTTCAAAAGCCCGGGCGACAAAGGGTTTGAGCTCTATCTGCTTTGGATAGACGCCGCCGCGTCCGACTTCGAATATTCCTTCGGTGTTGCGCAATAAGTATTCCTTGCATCCGCCTCCGGCCGGGACCACCCCCACGCCGACTTCCACTAAACCGATATAGGTTTCGGCCGCCGCTCTAACCCGGTGAGCATGCATGCATATTTCGCAGCCGCCGCCCAAAGCCATGCCGGCGGGCGCCGCCACAACCGGCTTTTCGAAATATTTGACGGCCATGAGGGTGTTTTGCAAGCCGCTGATCATGCGGTGAAGTTCATCCCATTTCTGTTCCACGGCGTAGCAGAGCACATAGAAAATATTGGCGCCGACGGAAAAATTGGTCGCATGGTTGCCTAAGACCAAGCCTTCGAATTGCTCCGCGACAATTGGCAACGAATCGGCGATCATGGTCACCATGTCCGGGTCCAGGGAGTTCATCTTGGTCGTGAATTCCAGACAGGCCACGCCGTCTCCCATGTCATACAAGGTGGCGCCGGGGTTGCTCTTGATCACTTTTTGCCGATCTTTCAAGGCGGGCAGCAGGATGATCTGCGGTTTTTCTTTCAAGGCGACATATTCCCGGCCGGCGATATCAAAGAAATATTTGACACCCTTTTCCGTCTGGTAAAAACTGGTCTTGCCCGCGGCCAGCATATCCTTGACCCAGGCGGGCACGGTCAAGCCGGCGGCTTCCATTTTTTCCACGGACCGCGCCACACCGATGGCGTCCCAAACCTCAAACGGGCCCATATCCCAGGCAAAACCCCA
>JADFXS010000425.1 GCA_015233515.1 Deltaproteobacteria bacterium
TGCCAGGCATCGTCTTGATTCTCTGGTATTGTTTCCTGATTTGACTTGTCAATTGGAAAGTCGCCTTTCGAGCCCGACGCGCTTTTGTCTCCTGGTTGGGCGACCATCCCGGTGGACAGGACGACCATGTCAAAATCTTCGGCCTGTGGTTCACCGGCCGGGTCGGTGAAACGGACACGAACTTGGTTAGGATCGACCGCCTGGTCCAGGCTATGGATCCGGCAGCGGATCAGTCTGACGCCCGGCTCCATGGCCACTTGGTCCTTATAGCGTTGCATATCTCGGCCATAAGTTCCAAGGTCCATGTAAAAAATGGAGGCTTCCACTTTGCCCATGGAGCGCTTGGCCGTCAGGGCCGCTTCCTTGAGGGCGTAAGAACAGCAGACGTTGGAACAGTAGTCCGCACCCAGCATGATATTGCGGGACCCCACGCACTGGACCCAGGCGATCCGTTCAGCTGCCTGATGGTCCGAGGGCCGATACGGCTGACCGTTCACAGACAAACCGCCCAATGGCCCCAGAGGACTGATCAATCGTTCATAAGCCGCGGCGGTGATGACGTTGGGCAGAGCGCCGCCGCCATACAAGTCTACTTTCGAAGGATCAAACAAGCCCCGGCCGGTGGCTCGGATGACCAGCGCCACATGATGGAACTGCTCAACCCGGCTTTCACTGTCCAGATTGACGGCCTTGGTGGGACAGACCGCCTGGCATTGAGCGCATTTGGTGCAGGCGGACCAATCGATGACATATGCCCCGCTGGGAGCAAAAGGCGTGGCCAAATGAACCGCTTTACGGTGAGTCAGTCCGAAATTGAAAGGGTCGGGAACCAGAACCGGGCAGGCTTTGAGGCAGGCGCCGCAGGCGATACACAGCCCCGGGTTGATATCCAAGGGTTTAAAAATCGCGGCTACGCTCAGATCGCCGGGACGGCCCGCCACGGTAGTGATCGTGGTCCGTGGGCGAAAAATCACCTTATCGTGGATCAATCCGCGTCGCAGGCATCCGTCGGTAGCATCATCGCGGTGTATTTGAGGCAATATACGACATAATCCACAGTGATCCGTAGGAAATTGATGCTCTAACCCGAGCAGCAGTCCTCCCGGCGCATCGGCCTGGTCCACCAATATCGTTTCCAGTCCGATTTCCGCCATATTCATGGCGCAACGCAAGCCGGTGATCCCGGCTCCAACAATCAAAACCTTGGCTGACAAATCCGTCATGAGTTTTAACCTCATTATTTTTCAACTTGGGCTATTGTTCGTTCATGGTATTGCTCTTTATTATAAACCGCATGTAAAAGTTAAACAAGATAAAGATGGTATATCGTATCAAGCCGAGTAAGTTCCTTGGGCCGCGCGGAGGGTTGCACCATCGACCGGTTTGCGCAAAATTTATTGAGCCGCATAAGGTTCACGGGCTTTCCAGGGTTAGGTGCGTCAGCTTCCAATTGCTCGAGAAAAGACTCTTTTTCCCACACATAGCCGAATTAGAAAGAGTTTGACCCAACGCCGAGGATTAGACCACATAGCATATTGATTGCTTAATGAGGTGGTTTTCCGTTAATATGTCCCATCGGTCAATCACGGGATATAATCTTCGGTTACAAGATACTGCCTGAACCGCGGAAATGGAAACTCCCGTATTTTCTATTGTCCTCGGCGCAGGGGAGGTTCGTGTCAGATGTCAGATATTCTGGGTATATTCGTTTCTACGGATCGGCATTGGGAACACCTGGTCGGTCTGACCGAATCGGCTCACCGAAAAGGCATACCGGTCATAATTTTTTTTACCAGCCGCGGAGTGCTCCTGACTCGCCACCCGGACTTTCACCGATTGGCCGGACGAGCGGAGATGAGTTTATGTCGGAAAAGTTTTGAAGCATTTGGCTTGCTTGCCGATCCTCCTATTCCCGGTCTGACCAGGAATAGCTTCGGCAATCAATCCCGCCACGCGGATTTAATCGAAAAATCCACGAAGTATTTGGCGCTGTAGCTCTTTTTCCTTATAACCGCTGGAGCGTTTTGCGATAAGTATATCGACTATCGAACCACACCGACTCAGACTCCGGGTGATATTGTCGAAACCATGAGAGGGTAAGAAACATGGATGTCCAACAAACCGCAATAATTGTCCGGCGATCATCCGATGTCGGAGAAGCCTTGCGATCGGCCATAGGGTTGGGTCTGGAAAATATATTCTCCACGGTGATGATAATCGACACCGATCTACCTTCGATCAACGAGGCCGGTGAGTTGCCGGAGTGGCTGGAGATGATCGACGATCTGGAAGGCACGGTCTATTCGAACGTTCCGGCCAGTACCCAGGCTTACCCTTCGATCCGCTTCATGGACCTGGAGGGCTTGGCCGAGAAAATAAACCGCTATGATTTAATACTAAACATGTGATGTCAGCCATGAGCCAAACTATTTTGAATATTTATATTCAGACGCCCGACCAGACCACGGAGAAATTAGCCGCCGGTTTAGCCAGGGAGCATGAAGCAAAAGAGGTTTTTCTCGACCGGAATCCAGTCGATTATGACCGATTGGTAGACATGATCCTTGAAAGCGACCGAGTGGTCTGCTGGTTCTGAATAATTGACATACTTACACACGCGGAGACACCCGCGGAGGGCGGTGGGAAATCATCGGCAGGTAAGGAACGAAAGTTTTTTATTTTTTACTCGCTAACCCCGCGGCAAGCCAAAGGGAATGCGCTTGCCGGCATGCTCGAACGGAATTAGCCGGCGGTCTTCAATCCCGCGGTCACAGCGGTTAATCCCGATAATAACCAGATAATAAACTAGCTTAAAAAACGTAACTCAGACCTATGCAGATTACCGGCCACCATTGAAAATCATTCGCTCGGCCTTTGATCCGAGAAGTTTCTCTATCGAGTATTTGTTGGACCTGGGGTAATCCAAGCGGGTTGTAGGCATCAATCTTAACTTCCGGTATGCCCATGTAAAGAGCTCCCAGATCAAAATCGAGCTTCCAGCGGTTGTCATCAGACAGCCCGACTGTATATCCTACCCCGGCGTATGGAGCTATAGCGTTAAATTTCACTTCGCCGTTAATCTGACCAAGTTGAGAACCGGAAAAACGTTTCTTGCCATAGCTATAACTCACGCTCTGGTTCATGACACCTTTAATTTTAGCCGTATTTCCGTTGTATAGGATGCC
>JADFXS010000426.1 GCA_015233515.1 Deltaproteobacteria bacterium
TCCAATTTTACTACCTCATATATGTCGAGTTATGATAACATGATACCGGTAACCAGTCAATAAAGTTGATTGTTCCTAAATCCACCATCAAATCGCGGATAGGACGATACCTTAGGGTGGTAATAATGTTTAAGGATCAAAGGACTTGACTCGTGGCCGAGCTTACGCTAATGGTATCCAATCGTGGGTTAGCGAGCTAATTTTTTATTTTAATCCAAGGAGTCGGACATGAAAAAAGTCAATCGATGGTTTATTATTTTGACCGCGCTTATGGTTTTGGTGATGATCGGAGCCGCTGGGGCCTTGGCGGCGGACACCATCAAACTAGGTGTTGCCGGTGCACACTCCGGTGACTTGGCGTCATACGGCATTTCAGGCCTGCGGGGCGCGGAATTCGTCGTGGAACAAGTCAACGCCAAGGGCGGCATCCTGGGCAAAAAAGTGGAAATCGTCCTGGGCGACGATCAATGCAAACCTGAATTATCCACCAACGCGGCCACCAAATTAGCCGGAGATAAAGTGGCCGTGGTCATGGGTCACATTTGCAGCGGCGCGACCAAGGCTGCTCTTCCGATTTACAAAGACGCCAAAATTGTGGTCATGTCTCCTTCGGCCACTAATCCTCCTCTGACCCAGAGCGGTGATTATCCCAATTTCTTCCGGACTATCGCTTCCGACGATGCTCAAGCTAAATTGGAAGTCGAGTTCGCCAAGCAAAAGGGTTTCAAGAAATTAGCCGTTCTTCATGACAAGGGCGATTACGGCAAAGGCTTGGCGGAATTCGCCAAAAGCTTTATTGAAGCTGACAAGAGCCTGCAAATGGTTCTTTATGAAGGCATCACTCCCGGAGCCGTGGACTATTCCGCCATTGTCCAGAAAATCAAGCAATCCGGCGCCGACGCGGTAATTTTCGGCGGGTATCATCCGGAAGCCTCCAAGCTGGTTACCGGAATGCGCAACAAGAAGATGAACACGATCTTGATTTCCGACGACGGCGTCAAGGACGACACTTTCATCAAAGTGGCCGGCAAGATGGCTGAAGGCGTATTCGCCACCGGTCCCAAGGATACCTCCAAGAACCCGATGACTATTGAAGCCATCGCCTGGCACAAAGCCAAATACAATTCCGATCACGGCGCCTTCTTCCTTAACGGCGTAGCGGCCACCCAGGCTCTACTGAACGCCATCGCCAAAAGCGGCGGCACCGACTATGAAGCTCTGCGCAAAACCTTGCGCTCCGAACTGGTGGAAACTCCTTTAGGGAAAATTAAGTTTGACGAGCGTGGCGACGCCATAGGTGTCGGCTTCTCCGTATATGAAGTGAAAAACGGCGTTTACACCGAGGTAACCAAATAATCATCGACCAGCTTCCCGTATCCGAGGTTGATTTTTTCGACCTCGGATACCTTTTTGGATTACTAACTACAGAATTGTGTTTTAGATAACCGATGCAATATTTTTTAGAACTCTTTTTAGGCGGCCTGACCCGCGGCAGCATTTACGCCTTGATCGCCCTGGGCTATACCATGGTTTACGGCATCATCGAGCTGATCAACTTCGCCCATGGTGAAATATATATGATCGGGGCCTTTACCGCGCTCATCGTCGCTTCGGTTCTGGGGATGTATGGTCTGCCCCAAGTCGGTATATTGATCATCGCCGCTTTAGTGGCCGTGATTTATTCAGCCGCCTATGGGTTTACCATGGAGAAAATCGCCTACAAACCTCTGCGAAAAGCCCAACGGCTGTCTCCCTTGATCAGCGCTATCGGCATGTCCATTTTCTTACAGAACTACGTTATCCTGGCCCAAACATCCGACTTTCTGCCTTTCCCGGCCTTGATCCCCGAATTGGACTTCATGGCGCCGATCTCTCATATCATCAGCTCATCCCAAATCGTCATAATCTTGACGACCGCCATAGTCATGGTCGTTTTGACCGTGATCATCAAATTCACCAGGATGGGCAAAGCCATGCGTGCCACGGCGCAAGACCGGGACATGGCCATGTTGACCGGCGTCAACGTCAACCAAGTCATTTCCGTCACCTTTGTGATCGGATCAGCCTTAGCCGCTATCGGGGGGGTGCTGATATCCTCTCACATCGGCCAGATCAACTTCTACATCGGCTTCATCGCCGGAATTAAAGCTTTTACCGCCGCCGTTCTAGGTGGAATCGGCAGCATCCCCGGCGCTGTTCTGGGCGCTTTGGTTCTGGGCTGGACCGAGTCCTTCGCCACCGGATATGTTTCGTCCGATTATGAAGACGTGTTCGCTTTCTGTTTATTGGTTTTGATCCTTATCTTCCGCCCGGCCGGTCTGTTAGGGCGTTCGACCACCCAAAAAGTATGACCGGGTCTGAAGTCATGATAAATCTTATCCATCGATCAGCGATGCAACTTTTGTTACTGGAATCTCGGAATGTCCGACCTTAAGTCGTCCTCCATCCGTCGAATTTCCTTATGGACGGAAATCAGAAAATCTTTTCTGGTCAGCATCTGGTTCATGGTCCTGACCTTTCCCCTTATGGTTATTCGGGTCAACACCACGGAAAAAATCATCCAGTGGCGTTGGGCCAACTTGCTCTATATCGGGCTGGGAAGCTTCTTTCTCTCTATCTTGTGGCGTTATTTGCTGGTTAAAAAAGAAACCGGCCAGAAAAAAGCCGAACTGGGACTCCAAGTCGATGTTCCCTTGACCCACCGACTTATGGAAAACCCCAAATTCAAGATCCCGGCCCTGGTCGTTCTAGGTATTCTGACCATAATTTTTCCCCTGATCTTCTCGACCTATCAAATCAATATCCTGATCACCGCTTTAATGTATGTCATGTTGGGCTTGGGCCTCAACATCGTCGTCGGGTTGGCCGGCCTGTTGAACCTGGGCTACGTGTCTTTCTACGCCGTGGGCGCTTATAGTTACGCGTTACTCAACCATTATTTTCCTAACGTCATCGGTTTTTGGGTAGCTTTACCTATCGGAGCGGCGTTTGCCACGCTATTCGGCATCCTGCTGGGTTTTCCGGTCTTGCGGTTGCGCGGGGATTACCTGGCCATCGTCACCTTGGGATTCGGAGAGATAATCCGTCTAGTCCTGGAAAACTGGAACGACTTTTCCTTCGGGCCCAGCGGCATCTCTAAAATCGCCAGACCCGGCCTCTTCGGTCTGGAACTCGACTTGGAC
>JADFXS010000427.1 GCA_015233515.1 Deltaproteobacteria bacterium
AGGTCAATGGCGTCCGGTGAGGTTCCCAGAATCTTTACTCCGGCTTCCGATAGCTGTTTAGCCAGATTTAGAGGCGTCTGACCACCAAACTGAACGATGATCCCTTCCGGCTTTTCCTTGTCGTAAATGCTCAAGACATCTTCCACGGTGAGAGGCTCAAAGTAAAGCTTGTCCGAGGTATCGTAGTCCGTCGAGACGGTTTCGGGGTTGCAATTGACCATGATGGATTCCAATCCCTGGTCTCTAATGGTAAAGGCGGCATGCACGCAGCAATAATCAAATTCAATTCCCTGGCCGATGCGGTTGGGGCCTCCACCCAAGACCATGATCTTGCGATTCGAACTGGTTTCCACTTTATTCGGCGCGTTGTATGTCGAGTAATAATAGGCAGCGTTTTCCACGCCGCTCACCGGGGCCAAATCCCAGGCTTGGCCGAGTTCCAGGGCAAGTCTAAGATTTCGGATTTTTTCCTCGGATGTTCCCAGAAGCATGGCCAGATAACGATCGGCAAAGCCGTCCTTTTTGGCCTGGATCAATAGATCGTCCGGAATTTCCCGCCCACGATATTTGAGAATAATCTCGTCAAGTTCCACCAGTTCCTTCATCTGTTCGATAAACCAGGGTTTGATGTGGGTCAGTTCATACAGCGCCTCGACGGAAGCTCCCTTGCGCAAGGCTTCATACATTATGAATTGCCGTTCGCTGGAAGGTTCGAGGAGCATCTGCATCAGGTCATCCAGGCTTTTTTCATGAAAGTCCTTGGCGAAACCCAAACCATATCGTCCGATTTCCGAGGAACGGATGGCCTTCTGGAAAGCTTCCTTATAATTCTTGCCTAAGCTCATGACCTCGCCCACGGCCCTCATCTGGGTGCCCAGGCGGTCTTCCGCTCCGGCGAATTTTTCGAAAGCCCAGCGTGAAAATTTCACTACCACGTATTCGCCCCAGGGGGTGTATTTTTCCAAAGTGCCTTTCCGCCAGTAGGGGATCTGGTCCAGGGTCAACCCGCCGGCCAGCATAGCGGAAATGAGCGCGATGGGAAAACCCGTGGCCTTTGAAGCCAGGGCCGAGGACCGCGACGTTCTGGGGTTGATTTCGATAACCACCACCCGTCCGGTCTTAGGGTCGTGGGCAAACTGGATGTTAGTCCCGCCGATGACCTTGATGGCTTCGACGATATCATAGGAATATTTCTGCAGACGCGCTTGAAGGTCCTGGTCTATGGTGAGCATCGGAGCGGTGCAGTAAGAATCTCCGGTATGGACCCCCATGGCGTCCACGTTTTCGATGAAGCAGACCGTGATCATCTGGTTCTTGGCGTCCCTCACCACTTCCAGTTCCAATTCCTCCCAGCCCAGGACCGATTCCTCAACCAATATCTGATGAATGAGGCTGGCGGAAAGACCTCGACTGGCGATGACCCGAAGTTCTTCCCGATTGTAGACCAGGCCGCCGCCGGTCCCGCCCATGGTGTACGCCGGTCGGATGACCACCGGGTAGCCAAGCTGGTCCGCGATGGCTTCGGCTTCTTCCACCGTATATGCCGGATGGCTCAGCGGCATTTCAATGCCCAAACGTTTCATGGTCTCTTTGAAAGCGATGCGGTCTTCGCCGCGTTCGATGGCGTCGATTTCCACCCCGATTATCCTGACGCCGTATTGCTCCAGAATGCCTGCCTTGGAAAGCTCCGAGGAAAGGTTCAACCCGTTTTGACCGCCGAGATTGGGCAAAAGGGCATCAGGGCGCTCCTTTTTTATAATCTCGGTCAGGGAAGCCAAATTGAGGGGCTCGATGTAGGTGCTGTCCGCCATGCCGGGATCGGTCATGATCGTGGCCGGATTGGAATTGACCAGGACAATCTCATACCCGAGCTTGCGCAAAGCCTTGCAGGCTTGAGTACCTGAATAATCAAATTCGCAAGCTTGTCCTATAATGATGGGGCCGGAGCCGATGATCATGACCTTGTTAATATCCGGATGCTTGGGCATTATTTTTCTCCAGCGTGACTTTAAATTTGGTGAGTTTAATCCATGGGCACATGTGGCCGAATTGTTATAGAGAATGTATCAAAGCCTGTCAAGAATATCCTTATTCAAACTTATTTGCGGGAAGACATACTTAGTCGTGCTAAAATGAAGAAATGGTCGGAATAACGCGCGTTCCGGCTCCAGGTTCGCTTCACCACGCGACCCGGCAAAGAAATCGAGAAATCAGAAAATCCGGCTTTAACTAGGCGGACTCCCTTTTCAATTGACGGTTGGAGGCCGGTTGATTTACCCTGACCGCGATTGACAAATCTCCTCATTTCACTACATGGAACGAGCAAACGTCCATCCCCTCGGGATCGGACGGTGGGGGAGAGGTTGAAAATGCTGGTTCCTCACCGTGCAAAAACTCGAAATCAAGGAGCAGCCATGAAGAAACCGGGTCTGGCCACGCAAATCATCATCGGTATGGTGACCGGCGTTATTTTGGGAGCAGTTTTCAAGGGGAATACCACTTTGGAGGTTTTCCTGGAACCCATCGGCGCCATCTTCATCCGGATGTTTAAAATGATCATGGTGCCCATCGTGATTTCCACCCTGGTGGTGGGTGTGGCAGGGACCGGGGACGGCAAAAGCTTTGGTCGGCTGGGAATCAAGACCCTAATCTATTTCGAGATTCTGACCACCATCGCCATGTTGGTCGGCTTGACGGCGGGCAACCTGTTACGGCCGGGCGACGGCATGGCTAAATCCCTCATCCACCAGGCCGGCGCTTTCACGGTGGCCGAAAAAGTCGTTACTTCCCATTCTTTTTCGGACACACTGATCAACATCGTCCCGGTCAACATCATCGATTCCATGGCCAAGGCGGACATGCTGGCGGTCATCTTTTTCTCCGTGATGTTCGGCCTGGGCCTGGGCAAACTGGGAGACAAGAGACGCCCCCTGACTCAGCTCTTCCAGTTATGCGCCGATACCATGTTCCGGGTCACCAATATGGTCATGCTATTCGCGCCCTTCGGCGTCTGCGCCATGATCGGCCTGACCGTCTCCCGCTTTGGTTTATCTTCCTTGATCCCATTGGCCAAACTGACCGCCTCGGTCTACGGGTCAATGATCTTCTTCGTCCTGGTGGTATTGGGATCCGTGGCCGCCTGGTTGGGAATTAGCATAGTCACGTTGCGA
>JADFXS010000428.1 GCA_015233515.1 Deltaproteobacteria bacterium
CGAATAGCCAATAACCCTTCCTGGTTCTATTTGGACATGCTTGATGTTTAGATCGACCTGTAACCGATTTCAGCTTGACTAGAGAAGAAATGATGCCCTACTATTCCCCGTCATTAGGGCAACTCGGCCTAATAATGCGGTTTTCGACCCTAGCGACTTGAAGGACCAGCTGAAAACAGTTGCTCCTGGTTTACATGTCGTCTAAAACAATCGATGAGGCAAAAGCGAGACCGCCAAGCGGGAGGGGGCTGCGGCTACGGTCAGGAAATTTGTTTGATGAAATCTCTGACCGAAAACATCAGGACAACCTTAAGAAACAGTTTCTCCCGTTTGGGTGCTTACTAGGACAAAGCATATAGGACATTTTGTCGCCTAGCGACTAACCAATCCGTGGGTTGAAACCCACGGCGACCATCTTTCAGCGAGGGCGATTGATTAATCGCCCCTACAACGCGGCGAACAAGAGATTTCTCCTTTCGGTCGAAGTTACCGTAAGCGCACGTCTCTTGGCGTCATAACCCCGCGACCAGCCACGGGGAATGCGTTCGCCGGTATGGGCAAGAGAAGGCGGAATTGGACAGCGATGCCGCACAATCAATATTTCAGGCCGATTAGGCCGTTGGAGGTAATGTCATGGTGATGCGCAGGAAGTTGATAACTTCTACCTTGGCCGGGATGATTCTTTTGGCGTTGATGCTAAGCAGTGGCCCGGCGTCTGTTTGGGCCGGCTCGATTGAACTCACCTATTCCATTTTCTTTCCCGCTACCCACGGCCACACAATCTTGGCCACGGAATGGAGCAAAGAAGTCGAAAAACGAACCAACGGCGCGGTCAAAATCAGTTTGTTCCCAGGCGCGGCCTTGACTCCGGCGGATCAGTGTTATGACGGCGTGGTCAACGGCATAGCCGACATCGGTATGTCCGTATTGTCCTATGTCAAAGGCCGGTTCCCCTTAACCGAGGTCATCGATCTTCCCCTGGGCTATACCAACGGCAAACAGGCCACCCGGCTGACCAACGCTTATTATCAAAAATTTCAGCCCAAGGAATTAAGCGACGTCAAGGTCATGTACCTCCACGCCCACGGTCCGGGAATTCTGCATACCAAAAAACCGGTGGAAAAGTTGGAAGACCTCAAGGGTTTGAAAATCAGGTGCACCGGAACCAGTTCCAAGGTGGTGGCCGCCCTGGGCGGAACGCCGGTGGCCATGCCGATGAACGAAACCTATGACGCGCTGCAAAAAGGCGTGGTGGATGGCTTATTGGCGCCGATTGAAACCTTGAAAGGCTGGAAATTCGCGGAAGTCATCAAATCCACGACCAACAATTACGGTTCTTCCTATAGCGTGGCCTTTTTCGTGGTCATGAACCAGAAAAAGTGGGAATCCCTCCCCAAGGACGTTCAAAAAACCATCGAGGAAATCAACAAGGAATGGATAGAAAAAACCGGAGAAGTCTGGGATAGCCTGGAAAAAGCCGGCCTCGATTACACCCAGTCCAAAGGCAACAAGGTTATAAGCCTTTCCAAAGAGGAAGACGAACGCTGGGCCCAACTGGTGAAGCCGGTACTAGACGACTACCTCAAGGCGTCCAAGGCCAAAAATCTGCCGGGTGAAGAAGCCTTGAAGTTCTGCCAGGAATGGCTCAAAGCTAATCCCTGAGGAACAGACGGCTTCAGCATGCTCAGGCAAATAGTTCGGTTTGTTCGCTGGTTCCCAGACTGAAGTTAGGGAACCAACGAAACCGTTATTCGAGTCCTGATTTGTATGAAAATGGGTTCGGCTCGCGAAACAGTCACAAAGGCGCGGCGCTTTGTTTCAGGCGCCGTGGATAGTTTTTGTCGATCATAGGAATAATTTAAAAATTACGGGAGAAAGCAAGTGCTTAAAACAACCGATAGCGTAGTGCGCCGCTTGTCCCTCTGGATGTATTGGGTGGCGGGAGTCGCTTTGACCGGTATTGTCTTTTTGACGGTGACGGATGTGTTCATGAGATTTTTCAAACACCCTATTTTAGGCTCTTATGAATTGGTGGGATTTCTAGGCGCGACGGCCATCGGGTTTTCCTTACCCCAGACCTCCCTGAATAAAGGACAGGTGTTGATGGATTTTGTCATCCATCGGCTCAATAAATCGGCCCAGACGGTCCTCCTGGTTTTAACCCGCCTTCTGGGGTTAGGCCTGTTTATTATCATCGGCGTTAACTTGCTGATCATGGGCCAGAACCTCCGCGTCTCGGGTGAGGTCTCCTTGACCCTCAATATACCACAATATCCCCTGGCTTACGGCCTGGCCCTGGCCTGCTTCGTCCAAAGTCTGGTTTTGATAATCCAAATGTTTCCCGAGAAGGCGGGTTCGAAATGAGCGCTCCCATTATCGGTTTATTGATTATCGCCCTGTTGTTCTTATTTTTCGCCATCGGCATGGAGATCGGCTTTGCCATGGCTCTGGCCGGTTTTATCGGTTTTGCCATCATCGTCAACCTGAATGCTGCTTTAAACCTGGTCGCCAAGGATATTTTTTCCGTCTTTACCTCCTATGGCTTCACGGTCATTCCGCTATTCGTCCTCATGGGACAGGTGGGCAGTTACGGCGGAGTGGCCAGGGACCTTTATAAATCGGCCTACAAATTCACCGGCCACATCTCCGGTGGATTGGCTTTTGCCACGGTGGCGGCGGCCACGGCTTTCAAGGCGATTTGCGGATCTTCCCCGGCCACGGCCGCCACTTTCGCCGCGGTGGCCGTGCCCGAGATGGACCGTTATGGCTATGACCGCCGGCTTTCCTGCGGCACCGTGGCCACGGTCGGCACTTTGGGCATACTCATTCCGCCCAGTGTGACTCTGATCATTTACGGGATTTTGACCGAAACCTCCATCGGCAAGATGTTCCTGGCCGGGATAATCCCCGGAATCATGATCGCCATCTCCTTCGTCATAACCTTACTGATCTGGTGTCACCTCAATCCGGCCCTGGGGCCAAAAGGCGAAAAATCAACCTGGATGAATCGTTTCAAATCGTTGCCTCCGGTTTTATTGGTCCTGGCTATTTTTCTTTTAGTCGTCGGGGGATTGATGGAAGGATATTTCACGCCAACCGAAGCCGGAAGCGTTGGAACCTTTGCCGTCCTGATCCTGACGGTGGCCAAAAAAGGC
>JADFXS010000429.1 GCA_015233515.1 Deltaproteobacteria bacterium
TATTGATGAACCGGCTGAAAAGTACCAAGTTAAAACCCAAATGGAATCCGGCGGCAACAAGTTGGATAGAAGGCATTTTGTCCCGGGGGGATCGCCGGTTAGGCCCGGTTTTACGCGCGGTTCATGCCAGGGGCGGAAGGTTTGACGGCTGGACCGACCGGTTCAGATTGGACCTATGGCAAGGGGCCGTGAATGAGATCGGCTTGAATCCGGCGGACTACCTGCGCTCCAGACAAAGAGATGAAGTTTTGCCCTGGGATCATCTGGAGAGCGGCGTCACCAAGGAATATTTGTGGAGCGAACTGGAAAAAGCACGACAGGCCGGAATCACCGCCGATTGCCGTTCCAATCCCTGCCACCGATGCGGGGTCTGTGATTTCAAGACTATCCAACCCGAATTATGCTCGAAAGATCAGCCGGAGAGCCGGATAGAAATCGATCAAATTCCCTCGGGATTGTACTCCACGGAAAAAACGGTTGACTCGAAATCGGAAGAACCGGCCTCCATGAGTTCAGAGGCAACCTTGAACAACTCCATTCCATCTTCTGTCAAGGATGCCCCGGTAACCAGCCGTTACCATCTGACCTATGTCAAGGACGGATCCGCCAGGCTCCTCAGCCACCTGGAGACCGTGGATGTTTTTTTACGGGCTTTTCGCCGGGCCGGACTGGAATTCAAGATGAGCCAAGGATTCCACCCTCAGCCTAAAGCCACTTGGGCTACACCTTTACCGGTAGGGTTGATCAGCCGTGACGAACACCTGACCGTGGCTCTGATGGGGGTTCTGGACCCCGTGGCCGTAAACCAAGCTTTGGCGGCGCAGCTTCCTCCGGGACTGACCTTGAGCCGGGTTCGTTTTCTGCCTTCCGTTCGGCGTGGTGTTCGCGCCGTGGGCTCCAAGTATAGCCTGGAGTTCGACGCCGACCTGTTCTCCCAGGAAACCGCGCTTCGCGCTCTGGAGCAGGATGCCCTGCTGGTGGAAAAGAAAAGTAAAAAAGGTTTGATCAGCCTGAATTTGATATCCTTGATCCACGATATTCAGGTCTTGACCCCCCGAACGGTTGAGATTACCCTATTGGCAGGGCCTAACGGCTCGATCCGGCCGATCCAGGCGGTGCAGGCCATCTTCGGACTGCTTCCGGAACATCTGGAAACCGCACAAATTATAAAACTTCAGACTTTATTGGTGGATGAATGAGTGCATGGCCACGGAATTAATCATCAACGCGCGGAAACATGAAACTCGGATCGCCCTGGCGGAAAACGGCGTGGTCGTGGAATTTCACATCGAGCGCTCTTCCACCGGTGGTATAGCCGGCAATATTTACCAAGGTCGGGTGGTGCGGGTGCTCCCTGGCATGCAGGCCGCTTTCGTGGATATCGGCTTGGACCGCGCCGCTTTCCTCTACGTAGCCGACGTATATGATTATCAAAAAGAGTATGACGAACTGTTTCGCCCGCGATCCCTGGAGGAAGAGGAAGGAGAATCCGTGGTGGAAAAAAATACTTCCACGCGGAACGGCTACTCCGAACCGGGATTCCAGATCGAAGATTTGCTTCATGAAGGTCAGATACTCTTAGTGCAGGTTTCCAAGGAACCCATGGGACATAAGGGCGCTCGAGTCACTTCCCATGTTTCGCTGCCGGGCCGGAACCTGGTCCTCATGCCGTCAGCCAGTCATATCGGCGTTTCCCGTCGGATAGAAGACGAAGAAGAACGTCGGCGCCTGCGAGAAATAACCGAAACAATCAGGCCGGCGCCTTATGGTTTCATCGTCCGGACAGCCAGTGAAGGAGCCACGGCCGAGCAAATAAAGTCCGAAATGGATTTCCTGGTTCGTCTGTGGAACACCATCGGGCGCAAAGCCGCCACGGCGCCGGTCCCCAGCCTGATCTACCAGGAATTGGACGCCACCTTGCGGGCGGTGCGCGATGTGTTCACCGAGGAAGTCGATCACCTGATCATCGACAATGAGGCGGATTACGAAAAAATACTCAGATTCATAGAAACCTTCGATCCGGGCCTCAAGTCCTCTGTGGAACTGTATCACGGCCGAGAGCCGATTTTCGACGCCTATGACATCGAGATCGAAATCGCCCGGGCTTTATCCAAAAAAGTCTGGCTCAAATCCGGCGGGTATATCGTCATCGAAAGCACCGAAGCCTTCACCACCGTTGATGTAAACACCGGTCGTTATGTCGGACATCATAATTTAGAGGAAACCATCCTCAAGACCAACCTGGAAGCGGTCAAGGAGATTACCTACCAGCTCCGCTTGCGCAATATCGGCGGGTTGATTGTCATAGACTTTATCGACATGGAAAAGGAGACTAATCGGGAGAAAGTCCATGCGGTCTTGGTGGAGGCGCTGCGTCGTGACCGTAGTAAAACCAAGGTGCTGCATATGTCCGAGCTAGGTTTGATTGAAATGACCCGGAAGCGGACCCGGGAAGATATCGGCCGTCTGTTGCGGGAACCATGTTTTTATTGCCAGGGTGCCGGCTTCCTTTTATCCAAATCTTCCATCTGCCATGACGCATTTCGGGAGATCGAACGGGAAGCGGCTTCTTCCAATACCCAATCCGTATGTCTGACCGTGCACCCCACCATCAGGGATCTGCTTTTGGATGAACCTTCATAATGCCTTTGGACCCTCCCGGGCGCTTTTGTTCGTCTTCCATGGGATACAACTTCAGCACGGCGAGATTGGTCTTTTCTTCCCCCAGGTAGTTCTTGAACGACTCCTGAACTTCCACGCGATCCGTAAAAATTCCGCTGATTTTTCCGTTGCGTCGACCGATCGGGGTGCCTAATTGGACTATGTAGCCCATGCCTGTGGAATCTTCCACCAAAGCCCTGGTAGGTCCACCGGTAGAAGATGTCACCACGGCGACTAATTTGACCTGGGAAAGCTCCATTTTTTGCAAGGGGGTCAATTCTTCAACCGGCGGCTCCTTGGTTTCGGCGGCTTTGGCGGCCATGACCGCGGGTATAGGTCGGAAGGGGTCCGCGATACCTTCCAATTTGAAAACATAACCGTTTTTCTTGGCTTCCATCAAAGCCCGCAGCTTTTCGAGCGTATTCTTTTCCAGGTCTTTATTCGTGGCGACGATAAAGCGAACATCCAGCACGCTTTCCTT
>JADFXS010000430.1 GCA_015233515.1 Deltaproteobacteria bacterium
AACGAGCGTTGCAGCCAGGAGTTACGTGCCTCGACACCCGCAAGTGGTGAATTAGGGTCTCATCGGCCCGAGCTTGTCTTTTGGGTCGCCAATTCTCTTGGCCTTTATGTTCGATAAAAGGAGCTTGACATCAACAGCGCAAAAAGGCATGTTCAAGCATCGATAAATTTTAAGACTAAACCGGGCCACGAGGCTTGGGGAGAACCTGCTCCGACTGTAGTGCGGGCTAAATAACCTTATTACCGTTTAAAGCTTTACAGCTTGGCGAAGTGTTTGTAAAACCAGGGATTTTTGTCCGGATTGGGGAGAGCGGGATTTTAAAGTCGAAGGAATACCGAGGTATTTCGAGGACTCCAAAATTCAGCGCCACAAAGAGTTGGGTCAAAAGGGCGGTTTTGCAGTCAACTCGGGCACATTTACTTATGAGGGTGGAATTATGAGCCAATACCTGCTCAAATATGAACCTCAACGGTGCATCAGTTGCAGCGCTTGTGAACTTCATTGCCAAACTCACCATCGTCTTGATTCCAATACGGGTCTGGGCATACTTATTACCATCGGCCCCATGGAATCGGCGGGAAAACCTCAAACCATGTCGGCGTTCATGCCATGCTTCCATTGCGAGAAACCCTGGTGTATCGCCGCCTGCCCGACTCGAGCCATTATTAAAAGAGACTCGGACGGCATAGTATTTATCGAAAAAAGCTTATGTGTAGGCTGTAAAGCCTGCATCGAAGCTTGCCCTTGGAAAATTCCCAAGTGGGATGAAAAATCCGGAAAAGTCAATAAATGCGATTATTGCCGGGACAGGTTGGAAGAAGGCTTGAAACCGGCCTGCGTCTCAGGGTGCACGGCGCACGCCTTGACTTTTTCCCGACCTAACGACACTTCGCGCCGAACCAGAGCGGCGTATGCCAAGGTGATAATTAAAGATACGAAATAAGGGACGAGCGGTGAGGGTTGAACAGGCAGGCGAACGCATTACCCATAGCCCGTCCCGGGGAGCTTCAATCCGCTGCATTCTTCGCTCATCCCTCGTTACTCATGGCTGCTCCCCGGTACACGGGCGTTTCAGGTCCGCCAATATCCGTCCAGGTCCGCCAGAATATTCTCGTAATAATCGTGGCGATCCTTCAGTTGAATCATGCATTGATTTTTTTCCAAAGACATGCCGACTTGATGGGCCACATATTCCATCCACATCATATCGTCCTGGTCAGGCTGAAATTCATAAGGATAATACCAACGTAGGGCCCCGGTTATTTTTTCGCCCACCATGACCGGCAAGCCGATGATGGCCTGAATATGTTCCTCCGCCGCCTGATCGTAATATTGAATTCTAGGGTCGGTGCTCACATTGGCAATAATCACCGGTTGCCCGGAAGTCACTTCGCCCAAACTTCGTTCGATCGATAAAGGACCTTTCCGGAGATACTTTTCGCTCAGTCCATAACTGCTGACGTTTTTCAAGGTGTTATCCGCCGGGTTTATCAGAAACAGGGCGGCGCCTTTGGTATGAGCGCAACGCGCGGCGATCTTGACCAGGGCGTTCATAGCGTCTTTTAAGGAAAGAGACGGCACGCGATGGATTTCTGTTACCGCTTCCCGTATCGAACTAAAATAAAAGGCTTTTCGTAAGGCAAGACCCACTTGTTGGGCAAAGGCTCGTAAATAGTCCAGGTCTTCCCAGGAAAAGTTTCTGGCGCGATCGAAGTATAGTCGCAGTGATCCCACTAAGGTGTTTCCCGCGGATATAGGCAGACCAAAAATACTTTTTATCCCTTCCTTGACTGCTTCCTCGCGATATTGAATCTGAGGGTCGGTGGCCACGTCTCTGATAATGACCGGAGTCCGGTTGATGGTTTCACCCAGGCTACTGGCCGCTTTGATAGCCCCCTTGGTCAGATAAGTCTCGCTGAGGCCATATGAGGCAGATACTTCCAGGCTTTCATCGCTGGGATTAAAAAGCAAAAGACTGGCGCCACAGGCTTTAAAAAGCTGGGTGGCGTTGCGGACCACGGATTCTTGAGTATTATTGAGGTTGAGCGTGGCATGGATATCGGCCAGAGAGGCCAAAAAATCGTGAATAAAATCCTCTGTGGTCATGTGTTGATGCCCTCCTTGATCGGCAGTGTTTATTCCAAATCGGCTAATAATCCGTTAGTTAACAATTTTTCCTTCATGGAGAGAACTGGGAATTAACCGGAGTAACAAGCCGCGTCAGTAAAAAATGAGCTCCAAGCGTGATGGACAGCGTAGTATGAAAACGGCGATCGCCAAATCACTATTGAGCGTTATTGGTCGTACTCTTCATTATCTTATCAGCCGTCCTGGCATACTTTTCCCGCGACAAGCCGCCGGGGGAAAAGTGATGCTTATTGTTCTCAGGGGTGACGCCTAGATGAGTCCACCGCCTCAGACCACTAAAAATTCTTTGATATAGTTTTGAAACAATTAAGCCACTATTTTTTCAAGAAGTCAAGGATCAAGGCTGAGATCTATCGTCTAAACGTGAAGCCTTGGCAAAAATATTTAGTAAAAATTGGAGTTTACGCGATTATTATCCAGAGAGGTCGTTTGGACTGCCGAAGTCCGGCGTGCCTGGCCATTGCTAAAAATTGACCTCCCGGGGCGCCGCGGTAGCCATCGCCGACATCGGCTGAGGCGATCAATGAACTGACCAAGCTGTGGGGACGGGCCATCGGCGTGCGGTGCGACGTCCGTAATGTTCATAAGTGGTGAATTAGGGGTTGACCCTACCGTTGAAAATCCTTACAATGCGCGGCAATCTCAGACCTATTTTTTTCATCGTTCAGCTTAGGACATGACTTTAGGGGAATTTATCCGGTTAATCCGTCTAGAAACCGCCGGGTCACCGGTTGTGTTATCGAGGTGGAAGACCGTTAAGCCCAAAGGAGGGTCGTTATGAAAATTAAGGCTGCCGTATTGAGAGAACCCAAGCGTCCCATCGAAATCGAAGAACTCGAACTGGCTCCCCCCAAGCAAAATGAGGTTTGTGTCAAAGTGGCCTACACCGGCTGGTGCCACTCCGACCAACACTTGTATTTGGGTGAAATCCCTATCGCCATGCCTTTCGTGATCGGTCACGAAGCCTCG
>JADFXS010000431.1:0-592 GCA_015233515.1 Deltaproteobacteria bacterium
AAAGAGCTTTTTTGAGATGTGTTCTAGGTTTTCATCTCCAAAACCGAAAGGACGACCATGGATCACTGGTGGATTATTGCAGTTTTTGTTCCTTGATTTGCCCGCCTTGAGTTTCCTTCTGAAGCATCAAGGCGATTAGGTCCAGGTCATTGGCGACCTGGGGATAAATATCCATGGCTCGGTCCAGAGTAGGCATAATGGAACTGACTTTGATGAATTTATATAACCTTGTGATTTCATCGACGTGGGCTCGGACTTTTTTGGCCGCGGTCTGAGCGTCGGTGGCTTGACGTCGGAAATATTCGGACTTGTATTCATCTTTGATTTGTTCGTTCAGTTGCAGGAGTTTTACGGTGGTGGCGCCGTAGGTCGTGAGCATTTCGCTGTTGAAAATAAGTTCGTTGACCAGGTTGAAATCTCTTTCCCCGTTCACATTTTTCCGGATCGACTTCAAGTCTTCGTTGATATTGGCCAGATCATCGACCCTAGGGCCTAAGCGATCATAAATCATCTTGCCGATTCTGGCGCTTATCGGGCCGGATTCCGGCACGGTTCCCTGGGCGAAAGCGAATGTGGCCATCAACAGGAGCAG
>JADFXS010000431.1:682-1498 GCA_015233515.1 Deltaproteobacteria bacterium
CGCGCCGTCCAAATCCGGAAAATCGAATTTAAATCCCATGGAGAGCAGCTTTTTAGGGATGACCTTCTGCCCCTCCAACAACAATTTGGAGAATTCCCCCAATATCAGCTTCAAGGTGAAGCCCGGCGCCGGTAGAATGGCCGGGCGTTTGAGGGCCTTGCCTAGAGCATGGGCCAGGTTGGCATTGGTAACCGCTCCGGGAGAAGTAAAGTTAAAGGGACCGCTGACCTCGGGTCGGCTAAGCAGAAAGTCTATTGCCCGAATAAGGTCGGAGCGGTGAATCCAGGAAAACCATTGTCGACCATGTCCGAGACGACCACCTAAGCCTTTTTGAAACATGGGCAGCATAATCCCTAACGCGCCGCCGCCGGCGGCCAGCACCACCCCGAATCGCATCCGGCAAACGCGGATGCCGTTTTTTTCCGCTGCCTGGGCTTCGGTTTCCCAGGCTTGGGCCACGGTCGCGAGAAAATCCGAGCCGGCCTCGGCGGTTTCATCAAGCTCTTCGTCACCATGAAAGCCGTAATAGCCCACGGCCGAGGTGCTGAGAAGCACTCGCTGGAGTTCGGTTCGTCCGGCTAGCGCGGCGACCAGGTGGCGAGTGGTCAAAATCCGGCTATCTAAAATTCGCTGTTTGGTTTCCGGAGTCCATTTTTGGAATATGGAGTCGCCGGCTAAATTGATGGCGGCCTGGGCCGTGGCCGCCTGATCTTGCCAAGGTCCGGCCTTGGTCGAATCACCCTCCACCAGGACCACGCCCGGTCCCGGAGTTTTATTTCCCGGGTTCCTGGTCAGGACCATGCGTTCATGTCCTTG
>JADFXS010000431.1:1508-3104 GCA_015233515.1 Deltaproteobacteria bacterium
AATCCCAGTCCAGTTCAGCCAATTTTGGTAGCATGATGAATATTTTCATAAGCTCTCTCTTGTTTTTGTTCCTGACCAACCGTGAATCATGTGCCTTTGACTGATAAAGGTAACTTTTTACGGGCTGAGAGCTATGGACAGCGCCGTGGTCAGGCGGATGATGTCTTCGCTGGACTTTTTCAACCGCTCGGAGACCAGTTCGGCGATACGGCGGGTGGACTTGAAGCCCAGGGTCGGCATCTGGTGGCAGAGGGTCAAATAATCATCCCGGCTGATCTTATATAACTGGCATTCGGTCAAGGTGGTGATGGTGGCGCTGCGTTCGCTCTCGGTCACCATGGCCATTTCGCCGAAAACCACCCCCTGTTCGGCCTTCAGAACATTCAGGGTCTTTTCTGTTTCTCTAAAATCGTCTTCGCCGAATTTCATGGTCAGGGCCTTATAAACCTGGACGGATCCGGAAGCCATGAGATACATGCTTTGACCGAAATCTCCTTCCTTCATAATGGTTTGTTGAGCCGGGAACACGGTGGGGACCATGATTCGAGCCACGGTCTCCAATTCCTCCGGGTCCAAGTCCTGAAAAATGTAATTTTTTTTGGCGACTTCCGCTCTTTTGATTAGATCGTCCATAGGTCTTATTTGACCTCGGCCCGGACCGTTTCGGTGACGAGGTCCACAATTGATTTATCCAGGATGGAAACATCGACCGGCCTGGTAGCGCTGATCACGATGGCATAATCATGTTTGGTCAATACATAATCCCGGGATGGGTTAAGCTGCGTCGATACCCGGGCTTTGCCGCCGGAAAAGAAATCCTTGCCTGATTCCTCAAATTTACGCTTGATAAAGGCATCTATGGCCGTGGCGTCCGTGGACAGGATGTCCTCCAGCCTCATGGGGCTGGTTTCGGTAGTCAGCGCCAGCAACAAACCGCAATATTTTTGATGAATATGTTCCGATAACTCCCCGACGGTGCGACCGATATACTTTTCCGGAACTTTGATCCGCCATAGTTTGTTGGGTTCATCCACGTCCATCATTTTTTTCATGATAACGGACAAGCCGGTATTGGCCGCGGCTCCGGCCAGTATCGCCGCATTGTATTCGCCCCGGACCACGATTTCATCCACTTTGGCCCTTTTGAGGTGTTCCCGGTTTTCGGAATTTCGCAATTCGGCGCAGGTTTTAACCTTGGGGGCCATGGATTTGATGGCCAGGCAGGCAAAGATGGTCCGCTCATCGGCTTTTTCCAGCGGATGTCCGCTGGCGATGTCGGCCAAAACCACGGCGGCCCGTGCCTTTTTTATGTTGGCCCGCGCCAGGATTTCCTCCTTGGTGAAATTCCCGCGCACATATCTGAAACTTATTTCCGGAAAACGATAGATAATCGCATCCACGTCCTCCCGGGTCAATTCGTTTACCAGGACCATGACCGGGATGCGCGGTTTGAAGTCAAATTGCATATTGTTGATGAGTTCCAGACCGTTTTCGTTCCAACCACAAATAACCACGTGGTCTCGGTCGCGTACATCGTCCAAACCTTTTCCCTCCCTGATTTTTCGGGACACAAAAACCGAAGCGATCGCCGCGGTC
>JADFXS010000038.1:0-13173 GCA_015233515.1 Deltaproteobacteria bacterium
ACATGTCGGAGATTCCTCGCAGCTTGCCGCGGGGAGCTTCAACATGCCGACGAGCGCTAATCCCGCGGCAACTCTAGGTTAGCGGGCAAACAACCAAAACGCTCCTGGTTTTTACATATCGAAGATTCCTCGCGGCTCGCATGGATAGTTACGTTTTAATTAAATATTCAAACCGGTAAATCAACATTAAAATAACAATGGTAAGAAATTGTGGGCTGATTACCGGTTTGCTCTGATAAAAACAGTTACTCTCAAAAATCTTGTTCGGATCAGGCCTGAAATAAAGGAAGGAGCGGAATATGAAGTGGTTAAATAATCGGAAGTTCAGCGTCAAGATTATTTTTTCCTTTATCGCCGTCAGCTTAATCGCCGGGATAGTTGGTTATGTCGGAGTGGCTAATCTTAAAAAAATCGAAGAGTTAGGCTTGTCTTTGTATGAAAACAATACCAAGCCGCTTAGCGATATCGCCGCCGCGGCCATAGCCTTCCAGAGAAGTCGCGTTTATGTCCGAGATGTTTTTGTCGGTAAGTATGTGACCGGTGAAGAGGTTGAAAAATATATCAGCAGCACTTTCGAGTTGGACAAGCTTTTCCGTGATCAACTCAAACGATTCGGAGAATCCATTAGCGATGAAGAATCGCTTAAAGCGCTCCAGCTTCTTCAAAAAGAAATTACTCTTTATGAGCCGGTCCGAAATCGCGTGGTCAATTTGGCCAAGGATGGTAAAAAGGATGATGCGTTAAATTTAATGGGCGGAGAAGGGGTAACCCGCGCCAAAATAATTGACGATGCGATTCAGCAACTGATTGAACAAACCACTAGCCAGGCCAAAAAGAAATCGGTGGAAAACTCCGCCACGGCGGCCGCTACCATCAGGTCCACTATAATTTGGGCCGGAGTCGGAGTAATTATCGCCATATTTCTCGGACTCTTCATATCGCGCATCATCACCAACCCTATCAAGGTTATTTGCGATGTGGCCGACAAGGTAGCCAAGGGCGATATGAACGTCAGCCTGGAGACGGACAGAGAAGACGAAATCGGCAGCTTGTCCAAATCATTTAAAAACATGATCGAAAAAATCAACGCCCTGGTGGCCGATGCCAATATGCTGGCTCAAGCCGCGGTAGCCGGCCGGTTGGCGACTCGGGCCGACGCCGAAAAACACAGCGGCGATTACCGTAAAATCGTGGAAGGGATTAATAAGACCCTGGATGCCGTGATCATTCCTTTGAATGTCGCCGCCGATTATGTGGATCGGATCGGCAAGGGGGATATTCCGCCCAAGATCACCGAATCCTATAACGGGGATTTCAATGCGATCAAGAATAATTTGAACGCGTGTATCGACGGGTTGGGCGGTTTGACCGAAGCCAATGCCGTGATGCAACGGATGGCGGTCAATGATCACACCAAAAAGGTGGAAGGCAGTTATGTCGGGGTTTTCGCCGCCCTGGCCGTGGCCACTAACCAGGTTCGCGAGCGTCTGCTGGTAGTGACGAATCTGTTTAATCGTCTGGCCACTGGAGATACTTCCCGTCTGGAAGAGTATAAAAAGATCGGGCGACGCAGTGAAGAGGATGTCCTCATCCCGGCCATAGTCAAATGCATGGAGAACATCCATAAACTGATCGAGGATGCGACTATGCTGTCGCGGGCCGCGGTGGAAGGAAAATTGTCCAGCCGGGTAGATGTCGCCAAGCATGAAGGCGATTATCGCAAAATAGTGGAAGGTGTCAATAATACACTGGATTCGGTCATCGGCCCCCTGAACGTGGCGGCAAATTATGTCGACCAAATCAGCAAGGGCGATGTTCCACAGAAAATCACCGAATCCTATTACGGCGATTTCAACACGATCAAGGACAATTTGAATATACTTATCGACGCCATGAATGAGGTAACCAAGGCGGCTTTGGAAATTGCCGCCGGAAATCTTACCGTGGTCATCAAGGAACGTTCTCCGCAGGATAAATTGATGCAAGCCATGGCCGCCATGGTAGCCAGCCTTAGGGAATCGGTCGAAACCTTGTCGGTCATTTCCAGGGGTGACCTCACGGTCAAGGTCAATGTCCGTTCGAATCATGATGCCTTGGCTCTGGCTCTCGAAGCCATGGTGAACAAGCTGCAAGAGGTAGTGACCGACGTGAAATCCGCCGTGAATAATGTCGCGTCCGGCAGCCAGGAACTCTCGGCCAGTTCCCAGCAGCTTTCTCAAGGGGCGACGGAGCAGGCGGCCGCCGCGGAGGAAACTTCCGCGTCCATGGAAGAAATGGGCGCCAGCATCTCCCAGAATGCCGACAATGCCCTGCAAACCGAGAAAATCGCCGTCAAAGCCGCCGAAGATGCCAGAGATAGTGGAAAGGCCGTAGCCGAAACCGTTACGGCCATGAAATCCATTGCCGAGAAAATTTCCATCATCGAAGAGATCGCCAGGCAAACGGATTTGTTGGCTCTCAACGCGGCCATCGAAGCCGCCCGGGCCGGGGAACACGGTAAAGGTTTCGCTGTCGTGGCGTCGGAAGTCCGCAAACTGGCGGAACGCAGTCAAAGCGCCGCGGGGGAAATAAAAAAACTCTCGGCCTCCAGTGTTCAGGTCGCCGAACAAGCCGGCGCTCTCTTGACCAAACTTGTTCCGGATATCCAGCACACGGCGCAACTAGTCCAGGAAATCAGCGCCTCCAGCGCCGAACAAAATTCCGGAGTAAAACAAATCAATAATGCTCTCCTCCAACTCGATCAAGTAATTCAGTCAAATGCGGCCTCGGCGGAGCAAATGGCGGCTACGTCGGAAGAGCTGACCAGCCAGGCCGAAATGCTTTCCGAAAGCATCTCCTTTTTCAAGGCTGAAAATGCTGAAAAAACACCCATGAGTAAATCTTCATCGGTTCGCAAACCGCAATATCTGGGGATGAACTCGGCCAAGCCCAGAGCGCCGCTTCCCGCCAAGGCCAAATCCCGCTTGGCTATTCCCGGCGCCGATGCTCCGCCCAAGTCCGGAGGACTGGTTTTGAAACTGGATAATCCGGCGAAAGAAAAGGAGGAATCGGATGGCGAATTCGAAAAATATTGAGTTTCCAGTCAGATAAATCAAGGCAATATAGGGCAATGCCGCATAGTGTATACTAAATCCTATATTCGTTTTTTGGTTTCCGGACATTGGTCATGAATCAGGTCGTTTTCATGAACCTGGAGACATAAATGCCCATCATGGCGCCGGGAGCCGGACTCGAAGCTAAAGGCGGTATCCCTTTGGAAAAGATCAAAAACATCTTCACTTGTTTGCGCCCCGAGAGATGAAAGGAGCCGGTCATGAGTGTCGAGAGTATAACCCAACCCACAAAATTCGTTACCTTCAAATTGGATGAGGAAATTTACGGCCTGGACATCGGCCAGGTGCGAGAGGTCTTGGACTTTACCGTGGTGACTAAAGTTCCTCAAACGCCCAAGTTCATGCGCGGGATCATCAACCTTCGAGGCAGTGTGGTTCCGGTGGTGGACCTCCGATTAAAATTTGGTTTGACCGAAACGGAAAGAACCAAGGATGCCCGCATCGTCATCGTCGAGGTCATGGTGGAGGGTGAAACCACGGTCCTGGGCGCCTTGGCCGATGCCGTCCGGGAAGTGATTGAGCTCGAACCTAATGAGATCAATCCGCCGCCCAAGATAGGCACCAGACTTAAGACTGATTTCATCAAGGGCATGGGCCGCCGCAATGAGGAATTTATCATCATTCTGGACATTGACCGGGTTTTTTCCGTAGAGGAATTAACTGCGGTCCAATCCGCGGAGGAGGCCGCCTGATTACGCTTTCTGGAAAAACCAACTGATCGACTTTCAAAAGTTACACCATGCCAATGCTCAAAAGTAAGCTTCGCTTGGGTTGCTATGGGCAGTTAATAAACTAAATGGAGAAACAAATGAAAGCAGTGACTTTGAAGAAAAAATTGTATGGCGGTTTCATCACGGTCGCTATTATTGCTTTGTTGATTGGAGTGACGGGTTGGTTAGTGGTCGGCACAATAATTATGCATTTGAATGAAATCAGTGCGAATCGTTTACCCAGTATTCAAAGCCTGCTTATCATCTCCGAGGCGCAAACCGCGGTGGACGGCGCCGAAAACGTTTTATTGTCCTACGATTTGACGGAAGAACAACGCAGCGGCGCCTTTAAGACTTTCGACGCCGCCCAAAAAAGGTTCAAGGAGGCCTTGAGGATATACGAACCCTTGCCCCAGACTCCTGAAGAAGAAATCGTATGGAAAAAATTTGTGCCGGCATGGGAAAAATGGTGGAAAGACCACGAAGAATTCGTCCGCATGACCCTTGATCTCCTTGAAAACAACGGCATCAGACACCCAGCTCTTTTAAAGGGCATGCTTAATCAATTTCGGGGCGATGTTTTGGATTTTGGGTACAAAGTCGACCTGTTAGTCGAAAAAGGTCAGAAGTTGGAGGGCGGTGAAGATCCCATGGCCAGCGATCTCGGCAAATGGATGGCAAGCTACAAAACGAAAAACAAGGAAATTACCAGGCTAATGGCCGAGATCCGCCCTTATCACGACAAGACCCATGAGGCCGCAAAAAAAATCAGGGTTATGATGGCGGCTAACGACAAAGACAGCGCTCGGAAAATTAATGCGGAAGAAATGAATCCGGCGACAAGCAAGATTATGGAAATTATGAACGCCATGCGAGTGGAGACCGATAAGGCTTATGAAATATATGCGAAAATGTATCATCAAGCCCTTACGGTAAATCCGGTCTCATTCAAGCAGGCTGAGGAATTATTGAATAAATTAGTTGAAATAAATGAAAACGAGAATACGAAAGAAGGACGCGCCGCCACCGCCGCCTCGTCCCTCGGTAAAACCATTATCCTTATCGCGGTAATCGTCGGGTTCGTTTTTTCTCTTGGTCTAGGCATTCTTATCGCCAGGGGTGTCAACCAAACTCTCGGCGCCGATCCGGCGGAACTCGCGGAGATTATCCGCCTTGTCGCCAAAGGCGACCTTGCTTTGGATTTCGACACGACCAAACTGATAGGTGTATACGGCGATGTCGAATTCATGGTGCGATCGCTGCAGGAAAAAGCGGCTCTGGCGGAAACCATTGCCGCGGGCGACCTGAGTAAGGATGTCAAGCTGTCTTCGGAAAAAGATACCTTAGGGCGGGCCATGGCCACCATGGTGGCCAATCTGAGACAATCGGTCGAAGTGCTTACGGCTGTATCTCAAGGTGATCTCACCGTAAAAGTTTCTGTTCGTTCGGATAGAGATGCTCTAGCCGTGGCTCTGGAAAACATGGTGATCAGTCTTAGAGCGTCGGTGGAAGCCTTGTCAGCCATTTCCCAAGGCGACCTCACGATCCAGGTCCATGTTCGTTCGGATCATGACTCCCTAGCTTTGGCTCTTGAGGCCATGGTGATCAAACTCAAAGAGGTGGTGGCCAGTGTAAAGGCCGCCGTGAATAACGTTACCGGCGGCAGTCAACAGCTCTCGTCCGGCTCCCAGCAGCTTTCCCAGGGAGCCACGGAACAGGCGTCCGCCGCGGAAGAGTCATCCGCCTCGATGGAAGAAATGGGCGCCAGCATTGCCCAGAATGCTGATAATGCTCATCAGACGGAAAAAATCGCCGTCAAGGCCGCCGAGGATGCCAAGGAAAGCGGAAAGGCCGTGGCTGAAACAGTGGTAGCCATGAAATCCATTGCGGAAAAGATTTCCATCGTCGAGGAAATCGCCCGGCAGACCGACCTCTTGGCCCTTAACGCCGCCATTGAGGCGGCTCGAGCCGGGGAACACGGCAAGGGCTTTGCCGTGGTGGCGTCGGAAGTCCGCAAACTGGCGGAACGCAGCCAAAGCGCCGCGGCGGAAATCAAAAAACTTTCCGCATCCAGCGTCCAGGTGGCCGAGCAAGCCGGTAGTCTTTTGACCAAGCTTGTTCCGGATATTCAGCATACCGCCCAACTGGTTCAAGAAATCAGCGCGGCCAGCGGTGAACAAAATTCAGGGGTCAAGCAGATTAACACCGCCCTTCAGCAGCTCGATCAAGTGATCCAGGCCAATGCCGCCTCGGCGGAAGAAATGGCGGCCACCTCGGAAGAACTGACCAGCCAGGCCGAAATGCTCGCGGATACTATTTCCTTTTTCAAGGCCGATGATGACGGAAGGAATTGGGGGAGCAAATCCCCAGCCGCCCGCAAACCACAGAAGTTCATAATGGACAGCACCAAGACCAAGGCCTCAACTTCCACTAAGGTTAAATCCCGCATGGCCCTTTCCGACGCCAAACCTGGAGGTGCATCCTTGAAATTGGAGCATCCGGAAAAAGGCAAGGATGAGCTGGACAGCGAATTCGAAAATTACTGATATTTTAATTTTTTACGCCAGCCATTGAGTTAATGGCGAAGGAGGAAGAGTGATGAAATCGTTCAGCGACCTAAGATTGGTGACGAAGCTTAGCTTTGCATTTTTGGTCCTTATCGTTTTAACCGCGAGCATCGGTTTTTTGGGACTTTGGAAATTGGCATCGGTCAATTCCGACATGCAAACCATCGGTGACAAAATCGCGCCCGCGATTATCAGAGCCGGTGATGTAAGATATCTTAGTCTGGACATCCTCCGCGAACAAAAAAACATAATCATATCCGGCGACGATGAGGAAATGAAGAAGTTTAGAAACACTACGATCGAAAAATATAAAAAACAAGATGCGCAATTAAAAGCCATGGAAGACTTCCTCACAGAAGAGGATAAAAGCAATTACAGCAGTTTTCAAAAGGCATATGAAACTTTCAAGGCGGTTGACGAGGAAATCGCCAAACTGGCTATGCGTAACGATACTACCAATGCCACTATACTATCCACGGGCGTGGTCAGGGAGGCGGTCAATAAAGTCGAAGCCGTCCTTGACGCCATGGCCGATGCTTATCACGCGGAATTTAATAAGGCCATGGCTTCCGCCGACCAGAAGACCATGGAAAATCTGTGGGCCAGCGCACAAATGGTAGATAGCATCAGAACAAATATCTTGTATTTACACCGTGCCGAAAAAAACATTATTTTGATTATGGATGACGCGCTCATGGCCAAGGAAATAGAAAAATACAAATCCTATAAATCTGTTTTGGAAGAAAATTTGAAATCATTGGAAAAGACGGCTCCGGAGTCGATCAGAGGAAAACTGACCGAACTCAAGTCGGCGACAGCGGAATTTTTCCGAGTGGAAAAACCGGCTTTTGAAATGGGTTCAACCAATTCCAATGCCAAGGCCGTCAAGTTAAGCATAACCAAGGCCCGAGAATTAGCGGGTCAAATGAATAAAGATTTCGATGCGATCATCGCTCGGAACCAAAAAAGACTGGACGTGTTCAAGACTCAAGCCGCCGCTGATTATGATAGCGCTCGCAACCTGATTTTGATTATCGGCCTGATCGGTATCATTGCTGCGATTTTTATCGGATTTTTCATTACCAGAGGCATTCTCAACCAACTGGGACTGGATCCCGCGGATATCTCCCTGGTTATCAAACAGGTGGCTAAAGGCGACCTGGAGGTGGTTTTCGACAAGACAAAATTGAAAGGTGTCTACGCCGACGTCGAGTCCATGGTGCGCTCCCTCCAGGAAAAGGCCGCTTTGGCTCAGGCCATAGCTGTCGGCGATTTGACTCAAGAGGTGAAACTGGCATCCGAAAAGGATGTTTTAGGTCTGGCCATGAGTACAATGGTGGTCAGCCTTAAGGAGTCAGTCCAAGTGCTGTCGGCCATTTCTCAAGGCGACCTTACGGTCAAAGCCAATGTCCGTTCGGATCATGACGCCTTGGGCTTGGCCCTCGAGGCCATGGTGAACAAACTCAAAGAGGTGGTGGCCAGTGTAAAGGCCGCCGTGAATAACGTTACTTCCGGCAGTCAGCAACTCTCCGCCAGTTCCGAACAGCTTTCCCAGGGAGCTACGGAACAAGCGGCAGCGGCCGAAGAGTCCTCTTCATCCATGGAGGAAATGGGCGCCAGTATTGCCCAAAATGCGGATAATGCCCACCAGACGGAAAAAATCGCCGTCAAAGCTGCTGGAGATGCCAAGGAAAGCGGTCGGGCTGTGGTCGAAACCGTGGTCGCCATGAAATCCATTGCGGAAAAGATTTCCATTGTCGAGGAAATCGCTCGGCAGACCGACCTCTTGGCCCTTAACGCCGCCATCGAGGCGGCTCGAGCCGGGGAGCACGGCAAGGGCTTTGCCGTGGTCGCGGCGGAAGTCCGCAAACTGGCGGAGCGCAGCCAGAGCGCCGCGGGGGAAATAAAAAAACTATCCGCCTCCAGCGTCCAAGTCGCCGAGCAAGCCGGCGATCTTTTGACCAAACTTGTTCCGGATATCCAGCATACGGCCCAACTGGTTCAAGAAATCAGCGCGGCCAGCGGCGAACAAAATTCAGGAGTCAAACAGATCAACACCGCCCTACAGCAGCTCGATCAAGTGATCCAGGCTAATGCCGCTTCGGCGGAAGAAATGGCGGCCACTTCGGAAGAACTGACCAGCCAGGCCGAAATGCTCGCGGATACCATTTCCTTTTTTAAGGCCGAAGATGACGGAAAGGGCTGGGGAGCTAAATCGTCGGCAGCCCGTAAACCACAGCGGTTTATAACGGACGTCGGCAAGACCAGGACTTCAACATCCACCAAGGTTAAATCTCATGTGGCCCTTCCCGATGGCAGAACAGGAGGCGTATCCTTGAAATTGGAACATCCGGAAAAAGGCAAGGATGAACTGGACAGCGAATTCGAAAATTACTAAAAGATGTCCAATAAATTTACAATCGTCGTGAATCCTGGTATTTTCGTGTATTAGGAGCACTTAGCCCGTTGCGCCGCAGCGGATTGTGACGAAAGATAACAATCCCGAGGTGCTGTTTCTTAGAATACACAATTGCCTGCCGTGGTGCAGCCCCCCGAACCGGGAACAGGTGCGAATTGCTATTCGGATGCGTTAAAAAAATGTCTTCACCCATTCGAACTCTAGGATACGAAAGGAGCGCGTCATGAGCGTCGCCGGAATAACCGAGCCCACCAAGTTTGTCACCTTTAAATTGGACGAAGAGATATATGCCTTGGACATCAACCAAGTGCGTGAAGTCTTGGATTTCACGACCGTGACCAAGGTCCCGCAGACTCCCAAGTTTATGCGCGGAGTAATCAATCTGCGCGGCAGTGTGGTGCCGGTGGTGGACCTACGGTTAAAGTTCGGATTGACCGAAACCGAAAGAACCGTGGAGACTCGCATCGTCATCGTTGAGGTCGTGGTGGATGGCGAAGCTTCGATTCTCGGCGCCTTGGCCGATTCGGTTCAGGAAGTCATTGAGCTCGAACCCCAGGAAATCAGTCCGCCGCCCAAGATCGGCACTAGATTAAAAACCGATTTCATCAAAGGCATGGGCCGCCGGAATGATGAATTCATTATTATTTTAGATATTGATCGAATTTTTTCCGCCGAGGAACTGAGTCTGGTTCAAGCCGTGGAAGAAGCCGGATCGCGTTTGGCCGGGGTCGCCGTTTAGGTTTCCATGCAAATTTTCCATGGGGCGATACCATGAATCGGCTACAGGGTCGTTGTATGGAGAAATCGTAAAAAAGAGCAACCACCTTAGCCGCGTCAAGGATGCTCGTGAAATTTCTTATCGAAAGTTCTCCGGACGGGGCGGAACACCATGCTTGATGAACAGGAAATCTCGGAGCGGGATTTTATTCGACTGAGCCGTTTCATCTGGGATTACCTCGGCATCAAGATGCCGCCGGACAAAAAAGCCATGCTCAAGGGCCGCATTAAAAAAAGAATGCGCGCCCTGGATTTGGCTACGTACAGGGAGTATTGCGATTACCTGTTCAGCCCGGAAGGCATGGAAGATGAGTTAGTCCACCTATCCAGCGTGGTGACCACCAACAAGACGGACTTCTTTCGTGAACCAAAGTCTTTCGACTTTTTAGCCGGAAATGTCCTTCCGGATTTTGTGCTTTCGAAAGGAATCGGGGTCAAAAGGAGATTGAATATCTGGAGCGCCGGCTGTTCCACCGGTGAAGAACCTTACACCATGGCCATGGTCTTGAACCAGTTCACGCAGAAATATCCGGGAATCAATTTCAATTATGTCATATTGGCCACGGATATTTCCTCCAAGGTTCTGGAAACGGCGCAAAGGGCCGTCTATGATCTGGATCGGATCGAACCGATTCCAATGGAACTGCGTCATCAGTATCTGCTTAGGAGCAAGGATCCGAGTCAAAAGCAGGTGCGAATCACCGCCCCCATAAGAGCCAAGATTGTTTTCCGCCGTCTCAACCTGATGGAAGAGTTCAATATCGATTATAAAATGGACATAATCTTCTGTCGAAACGTCATTATCTACTTCGATCAACCCACCCGGGAAAAATTATTTGAGCGTTTTTGTCAACAACTCCACCCTGAAGGCTATCTTTTTCTGGGGCACTCCGAAAACATCATCATGGCCAACCTGCCCTTGACTCAAGCCGCCCCCACGATTTATCAGAAAATAAAGTCGTAACCTAAATCCACCATCAAATCGCGGACAGGGTGCGTAAATCCAGGCTGCTACGCGTCCCGCACCCAAAAGCCCGCTGGGACCCGGATAACTGTTCAGTCCAGCGCCAATGCTCACTCGCTGATGGCATCGGGCACCACCCCATGGCTCCTCGACGTATAGGGATGACTCCTGCGGGCCAACCTGCCAGAGGCGGGTAAAAATCAGTCCAAGTTTGCGTTTCTCTTAGGATTTACGCACCCTATTCCCGATTTGCCGGTGAATTTGAGGACTAGTACCTATGGACAAAGAGGCCGTAAAAAGGTAAAATAAGTATGTTTCGCACATTGAGACCGTGACTAATGACGTCGCTTTTTTCAAGCACCACCGACAGGTGAAGCATCGGAACGGCACGGAAACCATGAAAACGGCTCCTCTTAGAAAATCAATCTGCAACCTGCCGCTTTTTAGCGATTTGATGTGGGCGGCCAATAGGCCATATCTCCATTTCATTTCGGCTATCGATGATCCGATTTCCTCCTTCAAAAACTTGGAAAAGATATCCCGGCCGGCTCGAGAAAGGGAAAAGACCTATCTTGGCTTCAACCTTTTTCAGAGGAAAGACCTGAACCTTTTTCCAGCCATTTTCCGGGGCGAGTTCAACATCAGCGGTTTTCAAAACCGTGACTTGAGTCCTCATCCGCTGGCAGCGACGGCGCCTATGCAAACTCTTGGAGCAGCGGCGCGAGTTCCCAGGTAGGAACCTATTATTGCCGGGCTGTAGACACTAAGAGAAAATCCAGCCAAGGGTAAGAAGATGACATTAGGGCCGGTCATGCCTCTAAAATATTTTTTAGTGAACATGCGGGCGAGCGCATTCCCAGTAACTTTCCGCGGGGGGCTTTAAAAAGTATCTTGATCTCGTAGTGCATAGAAAGGCGGCCACAAAAATCACACAAAACTGATTTTTGTGTAACCAAACTATACATTACAGAGGACGCCTTTTTAGTAGTTTCTTAAAAATATGGCTGTATTACAGTGGGTTGAATCGATCACTCTTGATTGGTCCAGGTTTTGTCGTATAAAGTCCGCAAAACCCTTTCAACAACGTTTTTGGTCCGGAATTAATGATATTTATCAAATGTCATGCGGATCATGAGCCTAAATCCACCTCCTTTTGGCGGAGCGGGCGCTGCAGCAAGGATTTATGGGCCTTGTTGCTCGCAGGTGGCGGATTACGGATTATTTAACAGAACACTTTCTATTTAATCAATAGCTATGAGTATTTTTTTAATAATTAATACGTGTTAGGCAGAATTTTAATGGTTATGGAGGCCGATTTACTTATATGCAAACTCATAATGGCGGCCTGTCAGTTGCCGGGAGAGATTGGTGTTACTGGTATCGCTACCAATATTATTTAGCCATCTTAATTCTTTTTATAATATTTCCTACAGGTGCCGATGCTTACAGTGTAACCTTGTCGACAACAACTATCCAGCGTGGCGGAATTGTCAGGGTTTCATGGTCGGGTTTTAGTGGAAACGTTAATGTAAGAGTATATAAAAGCTCAACTTTTTGGGTTGATGCCAATACTCAGGCCCCTAGTAGTGGCTATCAGGACTTAAATACTACCGGATGGGAAATAAGATCTGATTATAGAATAAAAATCGAACAAAAATCCAACACTTCAATATACTTATTCTCTGATTATTTTTCCGTTTATCTTCTAACTTCCCCGACCAACGTCCTAGCGACATACCAAAGCGCGTCTAATTGGAATTACATAACATGGTCCTCTGTTTCAGGAGCGACTAGTTACAATGTATATTGGGGTACCAGCCCAGGGGTAACCACATCCAGCCAAAAGCTTACAACGACCAGTATAAACTACGCCCATAGCGGGGTCCAGGCAGGTTTTTGTTATTACTATCGTGTGTCAGCGGTTAATACAGAGGAGGAGTCGGCACTATCCACAGAAGCGTACGCCTGTGTGCCGGCGAAGAGCGTAGTTACCGGCGGCGTACGTGACCTCGTGACAAGCACGCCCCTGTCAGGGGCGACGGTGCGGTTAGAGCAAAGCGGAAACATCATGTATACTACTACGTCCAACAGCACCGGCAATTACAGTTTTAGTAATGTCACCCCCGGAAGCTACAATCTGGTAGCCCTGGCAACAGGATACCAGAATTTCTCCATGGCCATTAATGCAGTCTCGGGTCAAACTTTATCGCAGAATATCGCCATGACAGCGAACAGCGGGGTTACCGGTGGTGTTCGTGACCTCGTGACAAGCACGCCTTTGTCAGGTGCGACAGTGCGGTTAGAACAAAGCGGAAGCATCATATATACCACTACGTCCAATAGCACCGGCAATTACAGTTTCAGTAATGTCACCCCCGGTAGCTACAATCTGGTCGCCCTGGCAACCGGGTATCAGAATTTCTCCATGGCCGTTACTGTTCCCACTGGTCAAAACTTATCTCAAAATATCACCATGACGGCCATTCCGAAGAGCGTAGTTACCGGCGGCGTGCGTGACCTAATGACGAGCGCGCCTTTGTCAGGGGCGACGGTGCGGTTAGAGCAGAACGGAAGCATCATATACACCACTACGTCCAACAGCACCGGCAATTACAGTTTCAGC
>JADFXS010000038.1:13273-17563 GCA_015233515.1 Deltaproteobacteria bacterium
GTAGCTACAATCTGGTCGCCCTGGCAACCGGGTATCAGAATTTCTCCATGGCCGTAACTGTTCCCACTGGTCAAAACTTATCCCAAAACATCACCATGACGGCGAACAGCGTAGTTAACGGCGGCGTGCGTGACCTCGTGACAAGCGCGCCCTTGTCAGGTGCGACGGTGCGGTTAGAGCAAAGCGGAAGCATCATATATACCACTACGTCCAATAGCACCGGCAATTACAGTTTCAGCAATGTCACCCCTGGCAGCTATAATCTGGTAGCCCTGGCAATCGGGTATCAGAATTTCTCCATGGCCGTAACTGTTCCCACCGGTCAAAACTTATCTCAGAATATCGCGATGACGGCCATTCCGAAGAGCGCAGTGACCGGCGGCGTGCGTGACCTCGCGACAAGCAAGCCCTTGTCAGGTGCGACGGTGCGGTTAGAGCAGAACGGAAGCATCATATACACTACTACGTCTAACAGCACCGGCAATTACAGTTTCAGCAATGTTACCCCTGGCAGCTACAATCTGGTAGCCTTGGCGACGTATTACCAAAATTTCTCCATGGCCATTAATGCAGTCTCGGGTCAAACCTTATCACAGAATATCGCCATGACCGCCATTACGACTCCTGTTATTTCAACTCCGACCAACGTCCAAGTGACATACCAAAGCGCTAATAATCAGAACTACATTACCTGGACGGCTGTTACTGGGGCGACCAGTTACAATGTTTATTGGGGAACCGGCCCGGGAGTTACCCAAATCAGCCAAAAACTTACTCCGACCGCGACCACAACCTATGGTCATACCGGAGTTCAGGCAGGTTCATGTTATTATTATCGTGTGTCGGCGGTGAATGCCTCAGGGGAATCGCTGCCATCGGACGAAGTCGGTGTTTGTGTCCCCAGCGCCGACGCATCTTCCAATCCTTTATGGGTTCCCTTTTATCGCCTCTATAAGGCGGGGTCGGGGTATAGGGACCATATCTATACGACAAACCCCAAGGAACGAGATAATGCCGTGGCGGCGGGATGGAAGTATGAGCGGGTCGAGTGTTCCATCTCCAATCGGAACTCCGCCGGGTTAGTGCCCCTTTACCGCCTATATCATAGCGCCCCTAAAGAGGATTATTTTTATACCACCAATGCGACGGAAAAGAGCAATGCCGTTTCCCAATTCGGTTACACTGATCAGGGTATTGCCGGCTATGTTTATTCCAGCCCCGCCTCAGGGGCCGTGGCCTTATATCGTTTACGCAATACGGCCGATTCCAACCATTTTTATTGCACGCGCGCCTCGGAACGAGACTACACCCTCACCAACTCGAGTTGGTCCTTTATAGACGAGCATATCGCCTGTTACGTCATGCCGGCGGAATCTCCAGTGCCCTTATCCACCGGCCGACCTTCGGGTTTTTACGGATCTGTCAATACCGCCGTGGGGGCCTACACATTCTCACGGACCGAAGCAAGTTTTCCTTCCCCTGGACCGGCCATTCAGTTCACCAGATACTATAACTCAGCCTCCACCAATGACAGCATGTTCGGTGTGGGCTGGAGTCACAGCTATGACTGGCGAGTTTATGAAAATGAAAACTTCTATATCTTTTATCGCGGCGACGGTCAGGTCATCTATTACGACCATACTACTCTCAACCCCTTGTACGGCGGTGTTTACGATCTACTCTCCAGATCCGGCGACGTGATCACCATAACCAGCCCGGACAAGACCCAATACAAATTCGCCTACACATCCACGGACCCGGCCTATGAGCAGTTTGGCTTTTACCTTTCCGAGATAGACGATCGCTATGGTAACCGGCTATTTTTGTATTATACCAACGGCAAGCTTTCCGCCATCAGAGACCCTGTGGGCCGCATCCTGAATTTTTCATATGACGCCAATGGACACGTCATCACTATCACTGACCCTCAATTAGGTCGGACGCTCTATTTTGCCGTGAACGGGACCACGAATAATTTACAATCGAGCTCGGATTGGATGGGGAACCAGACCACTTACTCCTATGCCCTGGATGCCCAAGGGGCCGAGACCCATCTATTATCCGAAATCGTTACACCCGGCGCTAAGAGGCTGGTAAAAAACGGATATGGCTCCGACAACCGTCTCATCAGCCAGACGGATGCTTTTGGTTATATCACGTCTTATAGTTACGACGTCGACGGGACCAAGGTAACGGATCCGCTCGGCAATAGATCGGCGTATAAAAACAATTCGTCCTATGAATTTACAGATAAAATCGACGCTCGCGGCAATAACAAATTTTATGGCTACAATGAAAACCACGAGATTACAAGCACCATCAACCCACGGCAAAGATTGTCTAATTATTCTTACAAACCGGGCACTCCTAATCTGACCAGCTTGACCCATTTTGTGGAAGGCGGCACGATTTCGACTCAGATGTCTTACGCCAACCAGGTTTTCCCGGCCTTTCCCACGGAAATGACCGATCCGTTGAACAGAAAAACCAACTTTATTTATGACCCGGCCGGCAATTTGACCCAAGTCGTCGATCCCGCCAATTTGTCCATCACCAAGTCTTACAACTCCAGCGGCCAGCTGGTTTCATTCACTAACAAAAACGGCCAGACCACCCAATATTTTTATGAAGACCAGTGGAAAAACCTGACCCACGTGATGGACCCGGTCGGAGGTATAACCGCATATTCTTATGATGGGGCCGGCCGGCGAATTTCCGTCATAAACGCTCGAGGTTTCACTACAACTTATCAATATGACAACAACGACAATTTGACCAGGATTACCAATGCGGCCGGCGGACAAACCTCTCATTCGTATGATGAAAACAATAACCTTATCAGCACCACCGACCCTAACGGACATACCACAACCGTCACATATGACGACAGAAATCAAACTACTTCCCGGCGCGACCCCCTGGGTAACGTGATCCGTTATACTTATGACCCACTTGGACGCCAGTCCGGCGTCACCGATGAAAACGGCAAAACTACCACTTATCAGTACGATGCTAACGACAATCTGGTTACGGTTTCCACTCCGCTATCAACCATTCAGTCCACTTATGACGGAACCGGAAATCAGACCATGATTATCGATCCCAGGGGGAAGCCCACCTCCAGCACCTACAGTTTAATGGACCAACCCGTAACCTCGTGGGATCCCCTCGGCAACTCCAGCAGCTATACCTATTACCAGGACGGCAAAATGGCTTCCCGGAAAGACCCGTCGGGCGGTGAGACTAAGTATTCTTATGATTCAATAGGTCGACTAGTCGGAATATCTTATCCGGATGGCACCACTGTTTCCTTCCAATTAGACAATAACGGCAATATTACCAGGATGAATGACGCCGCAGGCGTCACCACCTATGCCTATGACCAGAAAAATCGGGTCAGTTCGGTGACCGACCCTTATGGTAAAACCGTATCCTATGGTTACGACCTCCTGGGCAACCGCTTGTCCATGACTTATCCCGGTGGAAATGTAGTTGCGTACCAATATGACGCCCTGAACAGGTTGGCTAAAGTAACGGACTGGCTGGGCGGCGTTACCGCTTACAGCTATGATGCGGTTGGAAACGTCACCCAGGTGACCAACTCCAACGGCACCTACACCACCTACACCTATGACGCCGGTGATCGCCTAACCAGTCTGGTAAATAAAAAACCAGATAGTTCTATCATAGCCAGCTACGTCTACACGCTAGATAGTGCAGGTAATATTGTCAATGTCAACCAGACCGAACCTCTTCAAGCTACATACACTAGTACCAATCTTACTTATAACCACAACGACGCCAATCAGCTCATGAGCGGTGGGGAATATTCCTACCAATATGACGCTAAAGGCAACTTGGTTCAGCGTACCAAGACCGGAGAAACCACCAATTTTTCCTACAATTCAGAGAATTTGTTGACTTCCATTACCGGCCCCTTCACTTTAAACAACACCTATAATGGAATGGGTCACAGGGTCGCTAAAACATATAACGGAACAATAACCCGTTATGTATTAGATATAAACACCGATATGAATAAAATTATAGCAGAAATGGATGCTAACGGTACTATAACTGCCTATTACGTTTATGGTCTGGGACTTATCAGTCGTATTACACCAAATGGGCCCAGTTACATTTATCACCATAACCACCGCGGAGACATAATTGCTCTTACCGATAATCAGAGTGTGATTACTGATTCTTATACATATAACGAATTTGGCAAGCTTTCCGCTAAACAGGGGACTACCACAAATCCTTTCAAATTTGTTGGGCGCCACGGAG
>JADFXS010000432.1 GCA_015233515.1 Deltaproteobacteria bacterium
TGCTGGTGATCACGTTTTTACCGATAGGCGCCTGGCTGCTGACCCCCCTGGAGAATCGGTTTCCCCGCGTCGTTACCCTCCCGGATCAAATCGATGGAATAATCGTATTAGGTGGTGGGATCGACTCACTAGTGTCCAAAGGTCGGCGGCAGGTGACCTTAAACGACCAGGGGGACCGTGTTGTTACTTTAGCGGCCTTGGCCAAGCGCTATCCGTCAGCCCGTCTGGTTTATGCCGGTGGTCGCTGGAGTCTGGGTTCAGACTGGTTGAAGGAAGCCTTGCCGGCTAAACCGGCTTTGTCCAGCCTTGGCCTGGACCCGGAACGCATCCTCCTCGAGTCTCAATCAGCCAATACTCGAGAGAATGCGGTTTATGCCCGAGAATTGGCTCAACCGAAGATAGGTGAGAAGTGGCTGCTGGTCACTTCGGCTTGGCACATGCCTCGAGCCGTGGGCGTATTCAGGAAGGTCGAGTGGCCGGTTATTCCCTATCCTGTAGATTACCGCGCTACGGGAGAATATTCCTGGAGGTCCACTTTCAGCCTGAGCCAAGGCCTGACCTCACTCTCACTGGCTTTGAGGGAATGGACGGCCTTGGCCAAGTATCGTCTTTGGGGCTGGGTTGAAACCTGGCTGCCTGGCCCGGAAAATCCATGATTACACATCATAACGATTTGAACGGCCATGCCCCGGTCATCGCTTTGACCGGTGGAGGATCCGGGGGACATCTGTCCAGCGTAAAGGAATTAAAAAAAGCCTTTGTGGAACTGGGCGCTCAAGTCATATTTCTGGGCTCGACCAGTGGCCAGGATCAATCCTGGTTGCTTGGAGAAACAGGATTTATTGTATGCTACTACTTTCCCGTGCGCAGCGTCGTGGATCGCGGACCGGCCGGTCAGGCGGTTTCGCTGGCCAAAATAATCCGGGCCGCCGCCGCGGCCCGTGTCGTTTTGAAAAAGCACGGAGCCCGGGCGCTTATAAGCGTGGGGGGATATTCGGCGGCGCCCGGCGGCTTGGCGGCTCTGGTTTCTGGTGTTCCTTTATTCGTGCATGAACATAATGTGGTTATGAGTCGGTTACATCGTCTGGAAAAACCTTGGGCCGCGGAAGTATTCAGCTCTTATGATCTTTGCTCGCCGGCCAGGGATTATCCGGTGTCTCAGGATTTTTTTGATTGTCGCCGGTTACGAAATCGAGTCCAAAATGTCTTATTTCTGGGCGGCAGTCAGGGCGCCAGATTTATCAATGATCTGGCGCTTGGCGCAGCTCGGCAACTTAGTGAGCAAGGAGTATCCGTGGCCCACCAAACCGGTTTTCGAGATTTCGACCGGGTTAGAGCGGCTTATCAGGCCTTGAACGTCGAGGCTGATATCTTTGCTTTTGATCGTTATCCGGCTCAACGCATGGCTCGGGCCGACCTGGCCGTAACCAGGGCTGGGGCCGGGACTTTATGGGAATTAGCGGCCAATGGTCTGCCGGCCCTCTTTATTCCTTATCCCCACGCCGCCAGGAACCACCAGTACTTCAACGCTCTGTACTTCACAGCCCAAGGCCTGGGTTGGGTAGCCCGGCAGAGCCAGGCCCGCCCTGGTTTACTCTTATCGATTATCAAACACAATTTGACTTATATAAGCCAAAAATTGATGGCCCTGATTAAACCCGGTGGGGCTTTACGAATGGCGGAGATAGTGATGAAAAAAATCAGCGGAGACCACTGACCGGCGATCGGCCGCCCGCCCAAACCCGTAATTCACCACTTGCGGGCATCGAGGCGCGTAACTCCTAGCTGCAACGCTCGTTTCCCGATTTTGGCTCCTCGACGTATGGTGAATACGCCTGCGGGCCAAAATCGGTCCAACTTCGCGTTTCGCTTAGGATTTACGCACCCTATTCGCGATTTGATGGTGGATTTAGGAAACAGGCCAATATTGACTTTTCGTGAAGATGGATTACTATTAAGTAATTGAGATACGTTCACATAGCTATATTTCCATAAGGAAATCGCCTAGAAGCGCCCAGGAGGTCGGACCATGAACAGACGTGTCGGCTACTTGATATTATGTATATGCTTGCTGTCCCTCGCCGCTTGTGGACCGCGATACCGCACAATCATCAACCAGGAAAATAACTCCGTGCAGGATGAGTACATCAAGGCTTCGATCATCCCGGCCTATAATCGATTTAATCAGCTGGCGGGATTCATCATGAATCTTGAAAATAAAACCGATAAAAGCATGGAAATAATCTGGGAAAAAACTTGGTACATTCAAAATGGAGAAACTAGGTACAATTTTATATTTTCCGATGCTTCCTCGGCTGAACCGGAAAAGCCAAAGCCTTATAGCATTATTTTCGCCACTACTCCCATGATGGTGGACCAGGACAGCGTCTATTGGAACTACTATGTGCCTCCGGAGAGCCTCCCCGCCAAAACCACGATTAAAAGATTCATCTTTCCCATAACCTTGGTATCAATGAATCAGACCCTTGGATTGCTGAATGATCCTTTGCCCGAAGGTGATAACGGCGTTTTACTGACGATAAAGACGAACGAAAAGGATGTAACGCAGAAAATGTTTATTTCCGTAAAAAAAGAGCCGGTATCATAAACTTATTGTTCGCTTGAAGCTCTTGACCTTGGACAGATTCTTGTCCTTCCGAGGTCAATTTTTTTGAATTAATAGCTTAGGGGCGTTTTCTTGGCTGGTTAATTGCGGTCCCAGATCCAAACCGCTGATAGCTTCAGCGGTCACGGATAGACTTTCCGCAATCCCGTCTACTTCGGCGCTGAGGATGGAGGCGTCAGCCTGGCTGAGAGACAGTTCCGATGCCGCGGTGACTTTCTGTTCAATCCGCTCTAATTCAGCCTTGATCAATTCGCTATTTTCCACGGCGTTATCATAATTTTTAAGGCGGGATTGCATGGTCGCCACCTTGTCTTCTAATGAACGGATCAAGGTCTCCTTGCGTCCTTCCTGCTTGGCTTTGTCCATGGTGGCCTGGGTGGCGTTGATTTCGCGGACCAGGCCGGCGCGATCGGTATTTTTCAGAAAACGGTCCAAGGCATCCTGGCTGGCCAACAATTTAAGAA
>JADFXS010000433.1 GCA_015233515.1 Deltaproteobacteria bacterium
CCGTCCATCAAAAACGGGCACGAGGCCGCGCAACTGGCGACTGAAGCAGACCAGTTGAGAGAATTGATACAATCTTTAGAAGGCGCGCTTTGCGCTAGATTAGGGGACTGATATGAAAATCTTGATGAGTGTGCCCAATATCAGCGAAGGACGGGACCTTGGTCTGGTCAACCAGGTTATCGACGAAATCAGATCCGTCCCAGGGGTCAGAATTCTGGATTATTCCTCGGATGCCGATCATAACCGCTCCGTTTTGACCTATCTAGGGCCGCCGGAAGCCGTCCTGACCGCCAGCCAAAAGATGGCGGTCATAGCCTTCGAACTGATTGCCATGAGCCGCCACCAGGCCTCCCATCCCAGCCTGGGCGCGGTGGACGTGGCTCCCTTCATCCCGATCAAGGGAGTATCCACCGCCGATGTTGTGGGACTCGCCAAAAAATTTGGTCGATTTGTCGGAGAGTTGGGAGTCCCGGTGTATTATTATGAAGACGCGGCCTCCCGCCCGGAACGAACTCTGTTAACCGAAATCCGTAAAGGCGAATACGAAGCCTTGCCGGCAAAACTCAATGACCCGACTTGGGCTCCGGATGAAGGACCGGCGGCCTTCAATCCTAAATCAGGCGCCATGGTCACCGGCGCTCGCTTTCCCCTGGTCGCCTTCAACGTGAATCTGAGGACAGATGACCTTAAAATCGCTAAAGAAATCGCCAAATCCGTTCGTCACATCAATGGAGGCTACCGTTTTGTCCGGGCCATCGGTTTGGAACTGAGCGGCCAGGGACAGGTCCAAGTATCCATGAACCTGACTAACTATCTAAAAACTCCTGTCCATCGAGTATTGGAGACTATCCGGTCCGAAGCCGGACGGTATGGCAACAGCGTGGCCGGGGGCGAGTTAGTGGGGCCGGTGCCGTTAGGGGCTTTGGAAGAAGTTCTGAAGTATTACCTCCAAGTTCACGAATTCTCCATGGGCCAGATTATTGAAAATACCGTCCTGGACATGGTGGAGTAAAACTTCCGTTACATCGGCCGATTTCGAGAACCGGCATTAAATCGAATCAAGGAGACCTTATGCTCGGCAATAATGAAAAACCCAAGGCGGATATACTCTTAACCGGGGCTTCGGAAATCGTTGTCGGAGAACCGAAAGGATCTGCTCCCCTCGGCCGGGTGGCGGGCGGAGTTGTCGCGCTTGGTGACGGAATAATTCTGGCCATCGGTTCGCTCGAAGAAGTCCGGCGGGAAGTTAATCTGGACTCCGCTGAAAAGATGGACGTGGCTGGAGGTCTGGTGGCGCCCGGATTCGTGGACTGCCACACCCACCTGATCTTTGGGGGATCGCGCGCCAAGGAATACGCCTTGCGGTTGACCAAATCCGTGGCGGAAGTCAAGGCCATGGGTATGTTGACCGGCATTCCGGCCACCGTGGCCGCCACCAGGGCTGCCGGCCTGGAGGAATTGTGGCATGAAGCCGGAAAACGGGTAACCCGTATGTTTGCCGCCGGGTCCACCACGATCGAGTCCAAGAGCGGATATGGGCTGTCCGTGGCTGACGAGCTAAAAATGCTCGAAGTAAATCGACGCTTGGCTCTAGACGGACCAGCGGAAATTGTCAGCACTTTTTTAGGGGCTCATGACTTTCCGCCGGATATGGATCGCCAAAGATACATGGATGTATTGATCAAGGAACTGATCCCGCGAGTGGCCGGGGAAAAATTGGCCTTGTTTTGCGACGTGTATTGTGACGATGGGTATTACACTCCGGAAGAGACCAAAAAGATACTGCGGGCCGGACTTGACCACGGGTTACAGCCCAAGATTCACGCCGATGCGTACGCGGCCAGAGGAGGCGCGGCCTTGGCGGCCGAGGTGGGCGCGGTTTCGGCGGCTCACCTCAATTATGCTACTCCGGGGCAGATGAAGAAGTTGGCCGAAGCCGGAGTGGTAGGCGTGATCATGCCGGCCTTGGATTTCTCGGTCAAACATCCCAGACCGTTTGACGCTCGAGCCATGATCGAACAAGGAATGACCTTGGCTCTGGCCACGGACCTTTGCCCGGGTTGTTATGTGGAATCCCTGTCCTTTGTTATCCGTCTGGCCTGCCGTTTGTATGGTCTGAGCCTGGAACAAGCTTTTTCCGCCGCGACCATAGGCGCGGCCAAAGCCTTGGACCGCGAGGCGGACTTGGGTAGCCTGGCCCGAGGCAAAAAAGCGGATATCCAAGTCTGGGATGTAAATTGTTTGGAAGAATTACCGTACCGGTTGGATTTCAACCCGGTAGTTATGGTATTAAAAGAGGGGCGAGTCGTGGTTGACTTGCGCGTGAACAAAAATAGTTGAACGGGATGATGGCAAACCAGGAATTTTGACCCAGGTCGAGGAGGCCGGGATTTTTAAGCCGCGGGACTACCGACGTATTTTGAGGATTTCAAAATCGAGCTCGGCGGCGGCGGACAAGCCCGACAAAAAGTTGGGCCAAAAGGGCGGTTTGGCTATCACCTCGAACAAGATCCACGTCGGGTCAATTTCACAACCTATGCTCACATGGAGGTAACATCATGAGGTTAGGCGCCAAAAGAAACAAGCTCCTTCTTAGTCTTTTGGGTTTGATTTTTTTGCTGACGTGGGCCGGTCCGATCCTGGCGGCCGATAACATAAAAATAGGTGTTTTGATACCTTTAACCGGTCCGGCGGCCGCGGATGGCCAAAGCGCCAAACAGTCGGTCGAAATGGCCGTGGAAAAAGTCAATTCCGGCGGCGGCGTCAATGGTAAAAAAGTTGAAGCCATTTTCTATGACGATCAGTTTGACCCCAAACAGGCGGTTACATTGGCCCGCCGCATGATCGAAGCGGACAAGGTCCTGGCGGCCGTTTCCGGTTCCTACTCCGGCCCCACCCGGGCCGCTTCCCAGATTTTCCAGGAAAATAAAGTGCCCTTTTCCGTGGGATACGCCTTGCACCCTGACGTGACCAAAGGCGGCAAGTATGTTTTCCGAGTCACGGTTTTGGGTCATATTCAAGGCCGGGCCGCCGGCTGGACCGCCGGTAATCTGATGAAAGTCAAAACCGCGGCCATGTTGGTCATGG
>JADFXS010000434.1:0-2032 GCA_015233515.1 Deltaproteobacteria bacterium
GGAATCTTCAGGACGAGGTCGGACGTAGAGTTCAGGAAAACGGCCGGCGCGTCACCACCGCGGAAACAGTCTTGATTTACAATGCCGCCGTCATCAACCTAAATTTGCATTCCTCGGTCTTTACCAACGGTCTGGATCCTGACGGCGGCTTTGTCAATCCGCGAACCTTTGAAATTGCTTCCTGTGAAGCCTTTCAATTGGTGGATAGCCGGCTTCAGTTAACCGATTTCTTTGAGCCGGACCGGGAAATAGCCATATTCAGCAATGTCGACGAACTCCGCGCCAAAATCAAATACTATCTGGCTCACCCGCAACACGCCAAGGATATGGCCAGATCGGCTCGAACCCGGGTCCTGGCCGAACACACCTACCCCCATCGCCTGTCGGAAATGCTTAAATTTATCAGCCAGACCATCTAAGGGGATCAATAATCCTTGACGATCGCCGCTAAAATCGATTCCTTGGCACGAAAAGTGCTCCGCTAAATGATCCAGAAAAGGTCGTTGGGAGGATAACCACGTCATGACCACAATTCTCATCGTTGATTCCAACCCTCAGGATTGCGCTGAACTCAGTTCGACTCTGCGGGACCTGAATAATGAAGTAATAATGGCTAATGACAAAGCAGGAGCCATTCTTCATCTGGATCAGAAGCATATTGACTTGGTTATTCTGGATGATTCCGTCAACGGTTTGACCCCGGAGCAACTATTAGCTGAATTTCAGGAACGCGATCTGGATACCTTTGTCATCGTGGTCACGCGGCAACCTCAATTGAATAGGGGAATGACCTGGATTGCCGCCGGAATCTTTGCTTATTTGAGTAAGCCCATCAGCCGGGACGATTTGGAAAACATCATCGACAAAGGATTGGAAAATAAGGAATCCTACCTCCAAGTCGTGGAAATGGCTAGAGATCTGAAGGCGGCTAACCAGGCCTTGACACGGGAAAAAGCGGCTTTAAAGGAAAAAACCGAAGAACTGCATTTTTTATATCAACTGGGCTTGAATCTTAGCACGACCCTGGATGGACAGGCGGTGGTCAATACCGTATCCGAAGCCTTTACCAATCTAACCAACGCCGCATTAGTCATTTTTTTGACTACATTTGACCATGGAAAGGTCTTGCGTCTCCATCTCAATCGGACCCTGGGAGCGGAGTTGTCCCGAAATCTGGCCCGCGATCTGCTCCCGGAAATGGGGTTGGGACCGGAAGCTTTGAATTTTCTCGAAATCCTGGAATCGAAAAACAGCCAGCGGCCCATTTCTCGCCTATGGCCTCATCGACTGGTGCTACCACTCATGGCGGCCGGAAAAAGCATCGGCGTCCTGGGTCTTTTTTTCCGTCGACCGCCGGTAAAGGAAGCCGATCGAGGTTTAATTTTGAAAAGCATGGCTCTCCAAACGGCCCAAGCCTTGTATAACGCCTATCAACACGAAGCCGCCTTGAGCATGGCTTCTCACGACTCCTTGACTGGTCTATTCAACCGGCGGGCGTTTGATGATAATCTGGCCCGTGAATTCGAGCGTTATGTGCGCTATGGTACGGATCTGACCATGCTGATGATGGATTTGGATCATTTTAAATCCGTCAATGACCGTTATGGTCACAAATCCGGTGATGATGTTCTGAAAACCGTAGCCGATATCATCCGCCGCAATGTCCGGTCAACGGATATACCGGCTAGGATCGGCGGTGAAGAATTTGCGATTATCTTGCCGGCCACGGATCAAAACAAGGCCTATAAACTGGCTAAGCGCATTGAAAGCGCTCTCCGGCGAAAGATAATGGTTTTGGATGGAGTTGAACATCGGCAGACCATCAGCCAAGGTTTGGCCGTGGCGGCCGATGCCCAGGTTCATTCGCCGGATGATCTGGTGCGATTGGCCGATCAGGCTCTGTATGTCGCCAAAGCCAACGGCCGGAACAGTATTCAGCTATCCGCGGATCTGCGTTTTATCGACTCTGGAAAAGAATCGGTCCTAGCCTTTAACGCTTGATCGACAACCGCCGACTCCGGTAATACCAATC
>JADFXS010000434.1:2065-2552 GCA_015233515.1 Deltaproteobacteria bacterium
GGAAAAATCGAAACGGATTATAATCATATGAGTGTCGTATTCGGCCTCGTTTCCGGTTAGTTGGCGGAAATGTTGAAAGGAGAATAATTTGGCCAGGAAGATTTTCGGAGTTCTAGTTATTTACGGGTTGATACTGGGATTGGGGACAGGTGTATTTTTCTTTTTGCTTTCGAACGGAAATATGCTCAATCGGGAGGCGATGGCCATGACCGACGGCAACATTGTTTTTGAAGCTTTTACGGATCAACACCTGGGCCTTTCACTGCAAAAGCCCAAAGGCTGGCCGGTGAGGGTGGAAGGGGGCAAAATATTCCTGCAATCCGGCGAGACCGGTTCCGCAAAAATAATTCTGATTCCGCTGGTAGGATTTGACTCAAAGGCCAACGCACTGGGCTTTCTCCGCACCATTGCCGATGCCGGCCAGGGTGCCCATCCGGATTTGCGTTTGACTGAAATCAAGGCCGATAAGAACCAAACCCTAGCCACA
>JADFXS010000434.1:2647-3067 GCA_015233515.1 Deltaproteobacteria bacterium
ACCATATCCTGCCGGGTCTTATGATCCTGAACAAAAAATCTTCTGGCGGGTATTAGGCTCATTGAAGCTGGATCTCTTGGCTTTTTTGAAAGCCGCTCAAACGGCGCCGGCAGTTGCGGCAGGTTCCGTGGAAACAGCGGAAAAATCGGGCCCGACCATTGATCCCAAATCCTTGCAGATCAGGCCCAGCACTGATAATTCCATGTTCATCGCGGTCCCTCCAGATTGGCGGGTCGGCGGCGGCAACTATGCCTTGGCGGCCACCAGCCCGGATGAAAAAATGGGAGTTTTTTCCACTAACGATCACCGACCGGCCACGTACAACCCTAATCAGTATCTCCTCAATAGTCTTCTGCCTTTTTTGCGCTGCCGCGATGCCATCGTGAAGAAACACGAACCAAACCATGAAATGATGAATGC
>JADFXS010000435.1 GCA_015233515.1 Deltaproteobacteria bacterium
GGCGACCCTTGGGCCTTCGATCCGGCCTGCTACCTGACCGACGAAGAAATAACCGCCTGATGTGTTACGAACTTGGAAGTGCCCTACCCGCGCGGATGGCTGGGTTATAGCAGGAAGAAACGTTTGTTTGCCGTCATTTCGACCGAAGGGAGAAATCTCATTTGTTTTCAGCGAAGGTCTTTTGGCATTAGAGATTTCTCTTCGCGGCTTGGGCCGCTCATCGAAATGACACCATACACTCCGTTGGGAGGCACGTTGAGCAATTTGAATCGACCCTTGGGTGTTGCTTCTTAGGCGCAATTGAAGCCCCCACGGCGGGCTACGGGAAATGCGCTCACCTGCCTGTTCATAACCGCTGGGCGGAAAATCTTTCCGGAACTGTAGAGGAGGATAAAAAACAATCATGAGTCATCCTCACGGCGGGCCTGGACATATCCACGGCCATGGCCACACGGGCGCCGCGGAAAAGGCCGATTATTCGGCTCCCCGCCTGGTCGCCTGGGAAGTGACCCGTGCCTGTAACCTGGCCTGTCTTCATTGCCGGGCCGCGGCCATAGACTTCCCTGATCCCGGCCAGCTCGACACGGCCGAAGGCCTGCGTCTTATTGATCAGATCGCGGCTATGAGCCGGGAAACCATTCTTATTCTCACCGGTGGAGAACCATTGCTGCGACCGGATATTTTTGATTTGGCCAGCCACGGGACCGCCGTCGGCTTGAAAGTCGTCATGGCCCCTAACGGCACCATGATCACCGCCGAACGGGCCAAAAGGATGAAAGAAAGCGGAATCCAACGCATCAGCGTCAGCATTGACGGCGCCACGGCCAAGGACCACGATTATTTTCGAGGTGTGATCGGGGCTTTTGACGGACTGATCGCCGGATTGGACGCCGCCAAAACCGCTGGCCTGGAGTTCCAGGTCAACACTACCGTGACCAGGGCTAACCTAAATCAGATTGAGGCCATCCAAGACCTGGTCATCGGCCTGGGGGCGGTAGCGCACCACATTTTTCTTCTCGTTCCGACCGGCCGAGGTCGGGCTTTGACTGGAGAAGTGATTTCCGCCGAGGAATATGAAGATGTCCTGAGTTGGTTCTACGAACGTCGGGACAAGGTGGCTATCCAGCTCAAGGCGACCTGCGCGCCGCACTATCACCGCATTCTGCGCCAGCGCGCCCATGCCGAAGGACGGACGGTGGATTTCCACAACTTTGGGCTGGATGCCGTATCCAAGGGCTGCTTAGGCGGGCAAGGGTTTGTTTTCGTGTCCCATACCGGCCAGGTGCAACCTTGCGGGTATCTGGAACTGGATTGCGGCCAGGTCCGGGAAAAGGGTTTCAGCGAAATATATCGAACCTCCCCTATTTTCGTTAATTTGAGGGATAAGAGCAAATACGGCGGTAAATGCGGCCAATGCGAATTTTGGCGGGTCTGCGGCGGTTGCCGGGCTAGAGCCCACGAGACCTATGGCGACTATCTGGCCGAGGAGCCGCTATGTATGTATCAGCCAAAAAGGTCGACCGGGCCTGACCGCGAGTAACTAGTGGGCATGGATCGATAAACAGGGCTTGCCTTTTAGAAAATGGTTCAGCCTCCCTCGTTTCGAGCGAATTTATCGGTCCTAACTACATGGGCTTGTTTTATAATCAGGCGAACGACGACTTCAGCGGTTATCCACTGACTTCCGCTGGACAAAAATCATAACGCTCTCGTTTCTTATGGATCGAAGAAGACCGCAAGTTGCCGTGGAAGAATTTTATTAAACAGGACATATCATGTTTGAAACCGATCTAGTGCCCTTGGATGATATTGACAAAAGTATTCTTAACCAGATCCAATCGGATTTTCCCATTAGCGCGCGGCCATATCAAGTCTTGGGACAGCTTCTGGGGTTGAAGGAAGAAGATGTCCTGGAGAGGGTGCGCCGGCTCCGGCGGACCGGAGTTATACGCCGGATCGGGGGTAACTTTTTTTCCCACCGCCTGGGGTACGCCAGCACCTTGTGCGCGGCTCGAGTCCCGGAAGACAAACTGACGGCTTTTGTGGACTGCGTGAATAAATTCGAGGGCGTGACTCATAATTATCGACGTAACCATGAGTTGAATGTGTGGTTTACCTTCATCGGGCCATCCATTGCCTATATCGAAAGTTGCTTGTCCCAAATCTCCGAGATCACCGGAGTCAAGGAAATTTATAACCTGCCGGCCCTGAAAATATTTAAAATCAAGGTGGATTTTCGCTTCGAGGATTGATAATCCGCGGGCACTACGTTCGAGTCGGCGTATAGCCCCTATGAGCCTGCACCCTGAAATCATAAAACATCGCAAAGTAAGGATGGCATTTGCGCCGCGCACCGACCACTCCATTCTAAAAGGAACGTTGCGAAGCTGTCTACGGAATTACCAGGCTCACGCCACAACAAGCAGACCCTGTCTATGCTACAATTGGCTAGTGGTCACTGGTCCAATGAAAACCGTCTTCACTGGTTTCGTGATGTCGCCTATGATGAGGATCGATCTTAAAGCCACAAAGGAGCAGGAGCACAGATACTGGCCAGCCCCAGAAACACCGCCTACCAAAATACTCCGTATGGCCGGCACTCGCTTCATTCCACCGGCGCTGAGAGAATACGCTCGGCCCGGTTTCGGCGTCTTACGCCTTATAGGCATACAACTTTAACTTTGACGGGCCCCTGCCACCAAGGGCGTAAAAATCCGACGAAAACCGCGATGTTCGTTAGACCTATGATCGATAAAATCAAGTCGTTCATGCCCACTTGACGATTTACCTAAACCGATTTATGTGACGAAATCCATTATGTATTTTAAGGATAAAAATATGATCAGGATGCTAAGCATCCACTTTTTGTATTTTGCCGGCACATATTTCTGGCAGCGAGTTCCGAGATACATGCCGATCATGCCTCCCAGGCCAAAGAGCCCGCCAAGGATCCAATCGGGCGCGACGGACATCGAAGGGTAGTAAGGGGCGATTATCTGAAAAAAGGCAACACCCGCCACCGAAGTGATAAAGGTGCCCATGAGCGCCGCCCCAGCAACTGTAT
>JADFXS010000436.1 GCA_015233515.1 Deltaproteobacteria bacterium
CAGGTCGCTGGTTTTCAGAGCATCATTATGGAATTCATCGGTCTGTTGCAGGTTTTGTTCCCAGACATTATTGGCCGCGTTGGATCGACTCATCGGTAACACCTCTAACATTTATCTTCCGGTTTTAGTCTATTTGCGAAACTATTCCGCAAACCATTTATATCAGGACCGAGTAGCACCCGGTGGCTGTGTTTTTCTTTTCTCCATTAGTTCCATTAACCAAATAACGGTTTGGATCCGAAGGAATGGGGAGTGTATCTTTCCGGCGGCGCCTCCACTCACGAAGACGCAAAATATCATAAAATTTCGTCAGGGAGATATAATTTTTTAATCGAAAAAGAGCCATAATAAGCGTCCTGGTATCCTGTATTTTTAATCGCAAAACACGACGATCATCGTTAAATTAATACTTGACAAAAACAATTTTTATTCTTCTTCCGACCCAATATCCAAAATGAGCGGCGATCGATCATTTTTCCACCGCTGCCGGGCATTATAATAACAATAAGAGTGCCAATAAAATTATTTATTTAAAAACAACTAGTTATCAAAACTATACGGAGTGGAGTCAAAATTAGGCTAGAGGTTGGTGATGATTCCGTGAATCATAATGCTGATAACCTACTAAAATATATGTGATATTTTAGCGATGCAAGCTCAGGTCGCCGAAGTGGATGTTTTTTTGATTTATATTTTAAGATATTAGCTAAACGGCGATTTGATATTGTATCGCCGGGGATCAGATTTGGCCGGAATAAAAGCCATACCACCGAGGGATTGACTACCTAGACGCTTTTGATCAAATCAATCCGAGGGCTGTTCCCACAAGCCATAAGCGATCATTGTCGGGCGGGGCGAGTGGGAACCGGGTCATCCGTATCAGGTGATTATCCCTTTTTCTTTTAGAAGCGGTGAGGGATCCACCAGGTGGCGGCTAAACCATGGTTGGTAGTCCTTAGCTCCCAGGGCCAGAGCTAAAATTTCCGAAAAATGAAGAATCGGAATACTGTTTTTTAGCGTCGATCTGATTTCCAGATTTAGCTGACACATAGCGCAAGCCGTCACCAGACATTCCGCACCGGCATCTATGGCTCCGTGCATGATTTCGTTGACCACTAAAGTGGCGATGTCGACCTTGGTAACCGAAAGGAAAGTGCCGCAACAACGATGGCCATGAGCCCATCTGACCAGTTCGGCTCCAAGTCCGGACGAACGTTTCTCCAAAAGATCATAGGAAACCCGGTGTTGTTTGAGCGACGAAGGAAACATAGCCATGCATCCATAATAGGGGGCGATTTTTAAATTGGATAATTTTCTGGAAAACTCCATCACCGGAGCGACGCCCATGGCTCCCAGGCGATCGAGAAATTGAAGGATTTCCAAAAAGGAAAAAATATTTAATTCCGGGTTGATGGCTCGCCCCCATTTTCGTTCCTGGGCTCGGCGAAAAACCGGGTGAGAATGAAGATGATTTCTGGACGAAAGCAAGTTCTTGAAGCAGGCCGGGCACATCACTAACAGGGGTCGATCGGGTTCGGCCAAGCTGAGAATCCTGGCGCCTAGACTATAGGCCAGTTTCATATCCAAGGCATGAGCTGAAGATGAACCGCAACAATTCCAGTCATCGAGTTCGATTAGTTTCAAACCCATCATTTCGCAGGATTCCACCAACGATTGGTTACTTTCCCGCGCGGTGGTAGCCAGGGAGCAACCGGGAAAATACGATACCTCAATAAAGGGCGCACTCATGCCTATTTCCTCCAAGCTTTGGCGAAAAGTGATTTCAGGTCACGAGGGTCTTTAATACGGGAAGGTCTGAGGTCCAACTTGTGCTTGGCTAGCATATCTAGTCCTAAGTCCCAGTCTTGAAACCATCGTTTAGGAGTGGCTTTATATTGAAGCATGATCTCCAGCTTATTCGCTCGTCCGTTTCTTTCAATGGAGGCCAGAACCGAGCGGTGGAAATCCAAAATGCTTGGTTCAGCAGGCCGGCCGCCCTCTTTCAGGGCCAGGTTACGTAAGGAATCCATCACGGCGGCGATGTCAATCGCCATTGGACAGACCGCTGAGCAGGTGTGACAGCCCACGCAAATCCAAATGGTGTTGCTGTGGAGAATGTCCGCGCGTAGACCATATACGACACTCCGCATTACGCCATGAGGACCCAGGTCCATGGCGCGAACAAAAGGGCAACCTCCGGCGCAGGACAAGCATGAATAGCATAATCTGGGATCGGTGTTAGCCATTTCCGCAACTTCGTCGGCCAAATCCGAATCAAGTTCCGCTGAGGCCACGGGCCCGGTCTGAAGATGGTTGGTTCGTCTGTCTAAGTCCCCCCAATCATTATTTCCGGATTTTGATTTATTCATAAGCGACCACCCTAGCTACCATTATCTAAAACTATTCCATGAGGCAATTGAATCTCCTTGCAGCGTGTTGCGAGGAATCTTCGACATGCGAGGAACGAACGCGTTTAAGTTTTTTTACCCGTCAACCCGCAGCAAGCTCCGGGGATTGCGCTCGCCTGCATGTTCAGTCGCCCCGACTCAATAGGCTCAAATCCAAATAAAATACTCTTAAATCATGTCGGTGCCATCCAGAATGCCTCATAAACCAGGTCGTCGCCTTGATCTAGGTCAATAATCAAAGAGCGTTTGAACCGGCCGGAAATCGTCCGGACTCCACCGGAAACTATTGACTTTCAGTACTATTTAAAATACCAGAAAATGATCTTAATGGTGATATTATATCATTCGTTGTAGGACGAGTGTAAATTGTTTCTCAAGTAGTTCAGCTAAAAATGTGAGGTCAACATGATTCTGATTTTAAAAAAGGGGGTTACTCCCGAGGACAAGGAGAGCCTCAAACAAGCTCTCCGTATTGATAATTGCTTAATCAAGGAAATTGAAGGCGTCGAAGAGACCATCTGGGAGGTTTTCGGCAAAACTAAGCAAGATATTCGGTATGTCGAAACCTTGCTTGGCGTGGCCAAAGTCATCCCCATTTCGAACTCGAATAAGTTGTACAGCCGGGAGTTGCAACCTAATCCTACCAGAAT
>JADFXS010000437.1:0-1437 GCA_015233515.1 Deltaproteobacteria bacterium
AAATGGGGGCGATATAGTCACAAATTTTGGCTAACTGCGGCTTTGAGCACTAATAGCCGCATTATTACACATCAAAATTAAGTATATCACATCTACATTATTAATTTTATGAGATTAAATGTATATAGGTATTATTCCTAGAATTGCATCATCCAAAGGATTAGATTACAGTAAGCGAAAAGCCTATATAATTGACGATGAGGGATCAAGAAGCAGAAGCAGAGAGGAAAAATATTTCCGCCTCGAAATTTTGGGGCAAAAGTTCCCCAAAATCTCTACAGACTGGGCGGCATTTTTTTATCACCGAGCAGCGACCAAAGTCTATTCCGGTTTTGATCGCTGCTCGATAAAAGTCCAAACTTGAAGATTCCCCGCGGTGAGCCGGGGAGTTAGCGCTCTCCCGCATGTTGAAGCTCTCCGCGACAAGCCGCGGAGTCGGCGAGCGCCGGCATGTTCACTATTCCTCGTCAGGTACTAATTCTTGACGGATAACTACTGTTCCGCCTCAAGCATGGCGTCGAAAGTCCGCTGTCTTCGCGGTTATTTTCTTTTCTTACCGGTTCGGCCCGGGTTCAGGCCTCAATCATAGTACGCAGGGGCTTGTTTATACGCTTTCCAACCTTCCGGATCATGGCCGGTGACGATTTTCACGCCATGAGCCTCTTGCAGGAATTTCATTCTTTGAACCGAACGGACGGTTTCACCAGCGTTCCACATCAGGCCGGGTAAGATGCCCTTTTCCAGATTATCCTGGGTGTAGCAGGAATCAGCGGCAAAAAACATCGGACCGGTTTTGGGCAGGTTCACTAGAATCGACTGATGGCCGGGGGTGTGCCCTGGCGTTAAGTAAATCTGGATGGCGCCGTCGTTGAAAAGATCCAATTTATCATCAGGCCAACCGTTCAGGATCATCCAGTTAACGTCCTTGTCAAAATCCTTGCGGATATAGGCTAATTTCATGTATGGATCCGGGACGAAGGCAAAGTGCATTTCATCCCGTTGGACTATATAGCGGGCGTTGGGGAAATGCCCCACGCAGCCGGCATGGTCGAGATGCAGGTGAGAAAGAATGACGTATTTGATATCCTCTACGGCGCAGCCCACTTTTTTTATAGCATTCACGCACCATTGTTCTTCAGTCATTACCGGGTCATACGCGCCCAAAATCCCCCCCCAATGGGCTTCTTTCTGATGAATGGTTTCAAAAGCATTACCCGTGTCAAACAGCACCTTGCCCTTGGGATGATCGATCAGCAAAAAGGGAACCGGGACGTCAAAAGCTTCCCCCACGCCCTGATTGAGAGTAAAAAAATGCTTCTGACTTTTGAGAACTCCAGCCTCGAAAAAATAAAGTTTCATGCTCCCTCCTCCTTGCTTAAGGCCTATGGCCTTTTGGTGCTTTAAATCCCAAATCCGTATATCCTCTTCATCTCGGTT
>JADFXS010000437.1:1447-3055 GCA_015233515.1 Deltaproteobacteria bacterium
GAAATTTCGGAGCGGCGATATTGATCAACGCTTCGGCTCTCTGCTTGACGGTTTTTCCTCTCAGATGGGCCACCCCATGTCCGGTGACGACATAGTCCACGTCCATTCGCGAAGTGGTCACCGCCTGTCCATGTTCCAGGGCGGGGACTATTTTCGAAAATTTCCCGCCGGACGCCTTGGCCGGCATGGCGACAATGCCTCGCCCGCCCTTGGAGCGACGCACTCCCCGGAAAAAATCCACCTGACCGCCGACGCCGCTGTATTGTTTCGGACCCAAGGCATCCGCGGCCACTTCCCCTAGAAGGTCAACGGACAGGGCGGAATTAATGGAGACCATATTGTCGTTTTGCGCGATAACGAAAGGCGAGTTGGTGTAATCCACGGTGTACATTTCCAACATGGAATTGTCATTAAGCCATTCATAAAACTTATGAGTTCCCATGGCGAAGGTGATGATGATTTTACCGGGGTGCAAACTCTTTCGCCGGCAAGTGACCACTCCTGTTTCCACCAGGTGCATCACCCCATCGGAAACCATTTCCGAATGTATGCCCAAATCATTTTTTTCTTCGAGAAACATCAACACCGCATCCGGGATGGCGCCGATCCCCAGCTGCAGGCAGTCGCCATCCCTGATTAGAGTTGCGACATGGCAGCCGATAGCCTTTTCTTCCTCACCGATCACCGGCGGCTTGAGTTCGATCAGCGGTCGGTCGCTAAGGACAAAATGGTCGATCTGAGATACATGGAGATATGATTGGCCGCCGGTTCTAGGCATGTGCGGCGTGACTTCGGCGATGACTTTCTTGGCGCTCAAAGCGGCTTGCTTGGTATAATCCACGGAAACGCCCAAACTGACATTGCCCATGCGGTCCGGAGGGCTCACCGTGATCATGGCTATGTCGACGGGCAAAGTGTTGTCGCGGAACAACCAGGGAATTTCACTGAAAAAGCAGGGGGTGTAATCGGCGCGCCCTTCCGCTATGGCCCCCCTGGTATTGCCCCCGGCAAAAAGGGCATTGTGACGAAAAGATTTGGAATATTGCGGCAGACAATATTGACTTTTGCCCATGGAAACCATGTGGACAATCTCCACGTCGATCAGCTCTTCCGCCCGCCGGACCATGGCTTCCAGTATCGGCTCGGGCGACCCGCAGGCATGGGCCGCGACGACGCGATCACCGGAGCGGACTAAGGCGGCCGCTTCCTCGAGACTGAGCCGATTAGCCTCATAATGTTCCTTCCAGCCCATAGCAGTCTTTCTCCTTTTCCGAGTCCCACCAACCCAGATATCGGCGGATGGTCTTCCTGAAGTATCAAATCCAGTTGTAACCGATGCGCTTTCAACGAATTTTTTCTCAGTAATCCAGTATGTTAATGGTAAAAGAAATCATAACCGCTCGTTTACAAAAATCTCTCCCTCCGCTTCGGACTTGATAATCACGATGCGGTATTGAGCAAACGGCGTCAGGTCGGCGCAGGCGGTCTTACAGCCGGCGATAACCAGCACCAGGCTGAGATTTTCTTCTTCCGGGGAGACGAATCTATACTTATCCCGCAGTTTTTGTTCTATGTATCCGGCCAGACTTCCACGGTCGTATCCCGGAT
>JADFXS010000438.1 GCA_015233515.1 Deltaproteobacteria bacterium
GTCACTTTTTCATGAAGTTCGCGGTACTTTGTGCAATGTGATTTACCGGCGACCTTATTGGATGGTAAGTGGGCGTCCTACCAAGGTATCCGGCTATTTGGGCTGCCTGGATATAATATGTTCACAGCGCAGCGCGAGAAGGAACTAGATCGGTTACTCCAATGGGTCATAAAAACAGCGCCATCCAAAAATATCAGCTATTCTATTCTTGTCAGTCATGAGCCACCATGGCCATGGAAGTATCGGGAGCAGGAATGTGGAAATGGGGCGATATCCCGGTTTTTGGCTAGTGGTCTTTTTGATGCCGCCATCGTCGGGCATTGTCACGAAGGCGCGGTTGGATATTGGATTTCCGAAGCCTGTGCTGAACCCGGGGAAGAAGGGTAGCATCATCGATATTGACCGGATAACAAAACAATTGACGCTTTTGTGATTGGGATGGTCCTTTGTACGCGGCATATTATTTCCATAAATACAAAATTCCATATTCTGTGAGGTGCGGATAGCTAAAGATGGTGATTAAGAAAAGGGTTTTTATGCCGACCATTGCCTTAACCAAGCATCAGCGTGAACTGATTCTGAATCATTGTATGCTTTCCAGTGACATGGAGGGACACCTGCGAAAAGGGAATAGCCTTCGGTGTACTGATAGCGAATTAGAGGATCTGATCGGCTGGTTGTCCGGCGAAGTGAATCATGCAAAAAACCGCGACGCTCAGCTTGAACTCAATGAACTCTGCGAAAAGCTGGAACGATTCGCGAAATAAGAGGAGGTACTCCTTTACGGGTAGTAGCCGCTCTTCTTCAATATGACTCGACCCATTATTTTCCCCTTGTCACGGCTGGGGCGAAGGGTATGATTTTATCTGGGATTAGCCAAGGAGAGTAGCTATCGGCCTATAGTAACATTGAAACAGACATCTAAATTGCGCCTTAAGTTCGATCTGACGCACACAAATACACCACCCGGGTAAGTTTTACCGGCTTTTGTCTCAGAACGGTCGAACCAGGAGGCGCCTCGCGTTTGCGGGGCGTCAGCTGGTTCGTTTCTGAGACAGCCCTGTGGTGGGGTCGTGTGCGGAGCGGATTAGTCTGACGCTCCGTTTTTTTGTTTCTCCAGAAGGGGAAACCGACCATAGCGCGAGGAGGGGATACGATGCAAGTGCAGCTATTCAAGGATCGTGCGGAATTATTAGGTGACAAGGTGTTGAAGCTCGAAATGACGGCAGTACTGGCGGATAACGGGGGCGCCGCCGTTCCAAATCGGAAGATCCGTTTCAAGCTGGATGACCAGATCGTCGCCGAGGCCACCACGAATGAAAATGGTGAAGCAAAAACCGGTAATGTGCTGGTTGAGCTTCCTGCTAATCATGGTCATGTTATCGTGGCGATCCCGGAAGGTATGGTAATCCGCGGATGCCTTGATATTGGGGACAGTCTCAGGGCTGTCGCTAAAGAACTACCGATTCAATCAATCTCTGCCGATTCAGGGAAGAGACTCTTCACGAATTTAACCGCATCAAATATAGGACTTCCGCCCAAATATAAAGTACCGCAGGGTCTACAACCGAATTCATGGTGCCGGATATGCGATTATGCGCTCTCCGCCGGAGTGGTACTCATTCCGCTGCTCTTTGTTCTGCTCGCGGTTTATTATAATTGTAATTATAATGAGCGGGCCCGCGATATTTGCCTTTTCATAGGAAACACGATTGCGACTCTTACAATTATCGTTTTCCTCGGTTGGTTTTTATTCCGGTTTTATAAAGCATGGGAATGCATCCAGGTGGAGGGTGTAACGCTCTCACCCGCCAAGGTGGTTGGTTGTCTGCTAATACCCGGCTTCAATTTTTACTGGGTGTTCGTGGTTTTCCCGGGCCTAGTCAAGCAATGTAATCGCCTGATTGAGCAATATGCCATCCCTGCCCCGAAGCTTTCCACAACTATCGCCTTCGTTACCGCCTTTTTCTATATCAGCGGAACACTCGGCATCATCACCGGCACACCTATCAGCTTATTAGGTACGGCGATTTTATCTTATGCGTACTATCGCCGCATGGAGAAAACGTTGAACGCGGTTTATCAATGGCGCACACAGCTTCCGGCGGCATAAATCAAAACAATCCAGCGGTTGACGAAAGAAAGGATTAATTATGCAAGTGGATCTCTTTAAAAATAAGGCGGAATACCTAAATGAGACAGTCCTTAAAGTCGATTTGATGGCGGTCGTGTCTGATGATGATGGTATTACGGTTCCCAATCGCCTCATTCGATTCAAACTGGATGATAAGGTAATTGCCCAGGCGACAACAAACTCCGAGGGTGAAGCACGGACAGGAACCGTATTAATCGAACTATCTCCCGAGCACGGGCAGATGATCATCGCTAGCCCTGATGGCTTGGCGGTCCGGGGATGTCTCGATATCGGGGTAAGCCAAAGCGTCATATCAATATCTACCCCGTTATGTGGTGTTGCGGTCAAGAATACGGGAGTCTGGATACTCGCTTTTGCCCCCATTCTCGGGGCTATACTTCAAGCATTTCTATCCGGGCTCTTATCTGCCGAGCTGAATAGACTTTGGTGGGTTACGATTGCACTAAATGTCGGCCTTTCTTATTTCGATGACTATAACCTCAAGTCGGCTGGTCACGATACAAGATCTTTTGGCGGTTGGGCTTGGCTAGTGCCTGTATATCTATATAAGAGAGCCACAGCTTTAAAACAGTCCAAAGGATACTTTATAGTTTGGATGTGTTGCTTTCTACTCTCATTTGGTATTAATGAAGGGTAAATTTAAAATCAGGCAAAAGGATTCCATATGCAGATACAGATTTTCAAAAACCGGGCGGAGCGAGTCGGCGATACGGTTCTGAAGCTCGACTTGACCGCGATCCTGGCCGCTGCCGATGGTTCGGCTATAATGGGCAAAAAAATGCTATTCAATTGGGTGGGAGGCAAAAATCCTTTTAAGGAAGCAATAACCAATGAAGACGGTGAAGTAAAGACCGGCATAGTATTGGTTGAATTACCACCCGATGATAAGGCGAT